>PUKV01000043.1 GCA_003550645.1 Syntrophomonadaceae bacterium
AAGTCTACGATTTCGGCCAGCTCGCCTCTTTCTTCGTCGGCTCCGGCCACATCATTGAAGGTTACCGTTTCCTTTTCGCTTTCCTGGAGCTTGGCCTTGCTTTTTCCAAAGCTCATGACCCTGTTTCCGCCGCCCTGGGACTGCTGCATAAAAAAGAAAAATATCCCGATGATCAACAGGAAGGGAATCATGTAAGTTAAAGCGGTTTGCCACCACTCAGGACCGCGCTCAGGATGAGGTGAATAAGAAACATTGTGTTCCAGAAGCAGTGCTGTCAGCTGGTGATCCTCCGGACGGGTGGTTTCTATTTCGGTCCCGTCAACAAGCACGGCTTCAATCTCATTGCCGTGCGCAACAACTTTTTCCACTTCTCCGTTCTCTATTTTTTCTACAAACTGGTTGTAGCTAATTTCTTCCGGATCAGGCCCGGTATTAAATGTAGCCAGCAGTATTACTACTACCAGCGCTATGACCAGGTAAAATAATATCTGTCTAACAAATGGGCTCAAAAAGTCCCCTCCTCTCCATCTAAGCCCTGGAAGGCTGAAGTAAATTGTAACACACCGCCAGGGCATAGGCAATAAAACAGGTTGCGCCCCGGGATAAAAATAATCTAAATGGCCCGGAACCAGGTTATGTTATTGGTTTAATACGCGCAGGTCAGATAACTGGCGGTAATCCTCACCGAAATCAAGGCCGTAACCAATCACAAAGCGGTCCGGGATGTGGAAACCGCAGTAATCGGGTTCAAATTCGACCTTCCTGCGCTCAGGTTTATCAAGCAGGGTAACTACCTTCAGGGTCCTGGGCTGCCTGCTGCTCAAATTGTCGACCAGGTAGTTCAGGGTTAGCCCGGTATCGACTATATCTTCAACAATAAGCACGTCTTTACCCTGGATACTCTGTTCCAGGTCTTTCAGGATCCGGACTACACCCGAGGAAGCAGTAGCATCGCCATAACTCGATACAGCAATGAAGTCTATTTCTAGAGGGATGGTCAGGTTGCGGATCAGGTCGCTCAGAAAAATCACCGCTCCTTTAAGGATGCCGATTAATAAAGGCCTTTTCCCCCGGTAATCATTTGAAATGACTGCGGCCATTTCCGTAATGCGACTTTGAATCTGTTCTTCCGACAATAAGACTTCAAAGTTATCAGTACTGGTTTTACCTGCATGATGATCTGTCATTACTAAAACCACCTTCTTCTATTTTAGCAGATTTTTCGGCGTCCGGGCATCCTCTGTTTTTTAAATTCCAGCTGTAAGACTGTTTTTGTTTGCCCGGTGACCCTGTAAGGGTGGGCAATCCTCAAGCCCACCACCCAGACAATCGTACTGCCGGCTGTAACCAGGAAGACCTGATCCCGGCGGTGGCGGGGAATTTTATGGTCAATCAAAAAATCCTTTAATTTTTTCCCGCCTTCAGAGCCCTGGGGGTGAAATCGGGCTCCCGGCCACCGCGTTCTTACCGCCAGCTCACCCGGAGGCAAGGCCTGGTAGTCCAAATAGGCCTGGTACCTTGAGGGGGGCCACGATAATTCACTTCGATCAATAATTTTCGCTTCGATCACAGAACCGCCCGGCAGGTAAGTTTTACCCGGGACCGGCACAGTTTTTTCAGCAGGCGCCTCTTCCTCCTTTTGAAGGCCGGCGGTTATGAAAAGCTGCCCCTGGGAGAGGCTGAGCAGGACACCACCGGGAAGGGTGATTTGACCGGTCGTTTTCTCGCTTTCAGCCAGTTCGATAATCTTCTCGAAATGGAACCTGGACAGCTCCTTACCGGGTGCGTACCTCTTGTGGGCAATCCGCAAAATCCTGCTGCTTATTGCCGGCGGCAGAGAACAAAGCACTTTCCTGTTAAAAAAAACTTCCTGCCGGCCAAATCCGGCCAGGTCCAGGTACTTTTTCCGGGCCAGGGCCTGCAAAAACTGCCGGTCATCATAAGCCAGGGCAGCCAGCCCGGAGAGGGCTTCCCTGATCCTTGGATTATAGTCTTCTTCCAGCCGGGGTATCAATTCAAGACGGAGTTTGTTCCTGGTATAATCCGTTTCCAGGTTGCTACTGTCAGTATAAGTTTTTAAATCATTTTCCTGGCAGTAAGTTTCGATTTCTCGGCGCCTCAAGCATAAAAGAGGCCTGATCAGTTTAAGACCGCCCCTTTTGTAAACCGGCAGGATCCCTGCCAGTCCATCCACACCGGTGCCCCGGAGGATATTCAAAAGTACCGTTTCGGCCTGGTCGTCGAAGTGATGCCCCAGGGCAATTTTCGAAGCGCCGTACTTGCGCGCAGTATCAAACAGCAGGCTGTAGCGGGCCATCCTTCCCGCTTCCTCTTCTGATATCCCTTTGACGCTTTTTAGCCTGCGGACATCTACCGCCCTGGACTCGAAAGAAAGGGACCAGGTTTCGGCAATATTTTTTACCGCAGCCTCTTCAATGCCTGCTTCCGGGCGCATGCAGTGGTTCAAATGGGCAACTACCAGGTGCAGCTGAAACTGGTCGGAAATATTCTTCAACATATGCAGGAGGGCCATAGAATCTGGCCCCCCGGATACGGCAACAACTACAGTTTCGTCTTTTTTTAGAAGAGAATGTTTTTTAATATATGCTTGGACTTTTTCCAGCGGTAACAGGATTAATCACAACCAATCAGCCCCTCGGTTTAAAAAACTATTGAGAGCCAGATAAAAAAACACTCTGAAACAGAGTGCCTTTCTGTTTATATTAAAAAATGACATGATTACTGGTGCCAGTTATATTTAAAATGCCTCACGGCAAGAACCGCGACCGCCCCTTTTTGACTCCGTGTTGCGTTTTAAATCTAACAGGCGTTCATCGCTTTCTTTAAGAAAACGGTCCATCTTATCTTCAAATGAGGCCTTTTTGCCGGATTCAGACTGCTTTTTTTCTTTTTTGCTGTTAGGGGTGTAAGTTTTCTTGGCCTGCTTGATGGAAAGGCCAATTTTCCCGTTATTCTCAACCGAAAGCACCTTTACTGAAACCTTGTCCGCTTTTTTATAAAAATCGTTGATATCCTTAACGTATTCCTCATCAACTTCAGAAATATGCACCAGACCGGTAGACCCGTTTGGCAAATCCACAAATGCTCCAAATTTAGTTATGCCGGTTATCACTCCTTCCACTATGCTGCCAACAACTAATTCTTCCTTAATGAAAAACTCCTCCTCAATTTTTATAATTTCAAGATAATGTTATTATATCTGCTTTAATAATAATGTCAATCCTCAATTTGGAAAATTGTATCATCAGGCTTGACCAGACCCAGGCGGTTTCGGGCCTGGATCTCTATATAATCGAGATCATGAAGGCGCTCGATCTCTTTTTCCGCCGCCTGCCGGCGCTGCTCCAGCTGCTCGATGCGGGCTTCGTATTCCAGCAGTTCCTGCTCAGCCTTACGCTGGCGCAGGTGCTGGGCTCCGACAACCAGGAGCAGGCAGCAAATCAAGAAAATCCCGGCATAACTGAACAGCCTGTACATATTGAAGCTGTTCTCCCTGCGCTGCCTGGGAAAACCGGCCTGCAGCTGTTTTTCTTTAGTTTTGCCTAAACCCATTTTGCTCACATCACCGGTTCGCACCGCATGCTATTACGATTTACATAACCATTATCTTACTGGCCATGACCCCAGGTTGCCGGGCGATAGGGAAACCCCTGCCGACAAAAGCCGCTACGTTTGCTGGAAAATATCCCCCCGTCAGGCAAAAGGTAATTAGCCATTACCAGGGGGGGGATATTTTCAGTGCTATAGCCCATTGAAAATTAACTTTCGAATGCGCTTAAACTTATTTTACCCTGTCTTTCAAAGCCTTACCCGGCTTAAAAGCGGGTACTTTCAATGCTTCAATCTTAATTTTTTCCCCGGTAGCGGGATTGCGGCCTTCACGTTCTTTGCGGTTGCGAATTTCAAAGGTCCCGAAACCTACCAGCTGGACTTTATCGCCCTTTACCAGTCCTTCAGTAATGCTGTCCAATACCGCTTTAACTGCTTTTTCACTGTCCTTTTTGGACATACCAGCTTTCTCTGCAACCAGATCTACAAGCTCAGACTTATTCACAGTACAAGCCCTCCTCATACATAATATGATTCCCTTTATGGTAGAGAATATTCGACCTTGCCTTGAAGATTCCTGCTTTATTTGCCTATTTTCCTTATTTTTTTAGCTTCTTCCCACCATTTATCCAGCTGCTCCAGGGAATAGTCCGAGGCCGGCCGCCCTGTTTTCTGGGCCTGTTCAAGAACATAAAGGAATCTGTGCATAAATTTACCAATTGTCTTGCCCAGGGCCAGTTCCGGATTTACGCCCATGAACCGGGCCAGGTTAACAATGGTAAACAGGTAATCGCCAAGCTCTTCCTCGACGGAGTCGGGATCTTCGGCCGCATAGGCTTCTTCCAGTTCTCCAAGCTCTTCACGGGCTTTATCCAGGGGCCCCTGGACACAGGGCCAGTCAAACCCTACAGCAGCGGCCTTTTTCTGCAACTTGTAAGCCTTAAGCAGGGCGGGCAGGGAGTGATCGATATTAATTGCCGGGCCGGATGTACTGTCCTTTTCCTTGTTCCGGTTGTTTTTTTCATTTAACTTGATTTCTTCCCATTTGAGTCTTACCTCGGAAGCATCAGCAGCACTGCCCCGGCCAAAGACATGCGGATGGCGCCTGATCAGCTTGGAAACTATACCGTCTGTGACCTGGAAAAAATCAAAACGGTTTTGCTCGCTGGCGATCCTGCTGTGAAAAACCACCTGCAGAAGCACATCACCGAGTTCTTCCTGCAGGGAGTAATCATCCCCTTGATCAATAGCTCCCACCACCTCATAGGCTTCTTCAACCAGGTACTGCCTGAGGCTGCGGTTGGTTTGCTTCCTGTCCCAGGGGCAGCCATCTTCAGCGCGCAGCCTGGCCATTATTTCAAGCAAATCGCCCACCAGGTAACCACGATAAGGAGGAAGGTAGATTGAGGTAAAGTGATCGAACAGCGTTAACCGGTCCAGGGCGCTAAGCGGCATGGAAATATTCTGTTCCCGGCGCATTCCGGCAGCCCGAATAACGGTTACAGGATAATTGTCCGGGTACAAGTTCACCAGTTTTAGCTTAACTTGAGAGGCTAAAAGGCGGTTATGGACCTGGGCCAGGATCAGGTGATTGGGGCAGGGTTCCTTGAACCGGTCCAGGGCCAACGCATCAACCACCCTGACCCCGTCGAGGAGGTCAATTTTTAAAGCATTGAGAAGGGGGCCGAGAAAGCTCATTCCCGGGACAATATTTATTTTAATACCCAGTTTTGGAGCCAACCTGAGCAGCTTCTGTACCGTCTCTTCACCGGTTAAAGGGTGGCCCGGCACGGCATAACAGATCTGCTGATGCTTTCTGACGGCCTTTAAGAGAGTTCGGATAATCGCCTGGTAAACCTGCTCGAAGCGTTCATCCTGTTCATACAAATGATCGAAAGCGGTGATTTTCCTGTTGCCATAACAGCGCGCCACCGGGTGCAGGCCTGTTCTAAAAAATAGGGGTCTGCCGCTGTTAAGGTGCTGTTTTGCTTCCATGGTTAGATGCTTTTTAGGTCCCGGACCGAGGCCGATAACAACTATTTCCCGCATCAAATCCCCTTCCTTTATCCTTAAGCCATTATGCTTACGCTGCAGCCGGCAGTCAAGTTCAGTAAATTACGATCAAGAAAGGCGAAACAACCTGAACCGTTCGGCAAAACCCGCCAGGGGCCTGCCCAGCACCGGCATCATCTGCAATTCTTCTCTGCTCAGGCTGCCGCTGACCAGCAAAAAAGTGCTGTAAATAATGACCCCGATCGCTATTGCACCAAAGGTGGCCAGCCCGTTAAGTGTTCCCGGTGAAAAGTGCGGCTCTGCCAAACGCTCTATTATATTGTAACCCAAAATTACAAATCCGGACATGACCAGAACAGCAGCAGCAGGAAGCAGGACCTGTTCGCGCCAGTTACCGCGCCACCCGGTATAGCGGGCTACATGCAAAAGATTGAGGACCGCAGCAACAGCCAGCCCGATCACGGTGGCCAGGGCGGCCCCTCCTACATTCAAGGCCGGGATGGCGGTCAAGAACCAGGCCAACACCGTTTTAACCAGGCCCCCGTAAAACATGTTCAGGGCAGGAAGGATCGGCTTGCCGAGGCCCTGGAGAATACCGGTGGTAGAAACATACAGGCAGAGCGGTATGACCGACCAGGACATGTAGGCAAGAGAGTAACCGGCCTCAGCATTGTTATACAAGAGCACCGTAACCGGTTCAGCCAGTAAGAACAACCCGGCCGCAGCCGGGGCAGAAAACAGGACCGTCAGCTTCACGGCTATGGCGGAGCGGTGCCGGATCAACAGCTCGTTGCCCAGGGTAAAAGCTTCGGAAATGGCCGGAACCAGGCTGATGCTCAGGGCCAGGGCTACTACGTTGGGGAAATAAACAACCGGCCCGGCCATCCCGGTTAACTGCCCGTAAAGAGCCCGACCGGTTTCCAAATCAAATCCCGCGGCCTGCAGCTGCCTGGGCACTACGGCCAGGTCAATCAAGGATATTAAAGGTATAACCAGCCCGCCGATGGTAACCGGTACGGCCAGGCGGAACAGGCGGCTGATTATATTCCGGACCGTATCCGGAGTATGGCTTTCCTGCTGCAAGGCCAGGTTATTAAGAGAGCGCTTCCTGCCCCGGTAAAGAGCGGCCAGGAGGATAAACCCGGCCAACCCCCCGGCGGCTGCGCCCGAAGAGGCCCCCGCCGCCGCATATTCAAGACCTACCGGCAGGAGCAGCAGCACCAGGGCGATGGAAAAAACCACCCGCACCAGCTGCTCCAGCATTTGTGAAGCCGCGGTAGGGACCATGTTTTGCTGGCCCTGGAAAAATCCGCGCAGGGCCGCCATAATGGTTACAAAAAAAATGGCCGGGGATATGGCCAGCAGGGGATAAACCGCCTGCATATCCCGGACGATCAGTTCTGCAAACAGCTCCGCACCCGCTATTAAAACAATGGTAATCAATAACCCGGTAAGGGTCAGGATCAGGAAAGCGACCTTGAACACTCTCAAAGCTTCCCTGTAATCATAAAGGGCAATTTTTTCCGCCATAATTTTTGAAAGGGCTACCGGTATGCCGGCAGTGGAAAGGCCCAGGAGGGTAGAATAAATCGGGTAAGCATACATGAACAGGCCGATCCCTTCATCGCCCAGGATTGCCGCCAGGACAATCCTGAATATTGCCCCGATGCCCCGGGCGGCAAGCCCGGTCAGGGCCAGGATGGCCGCTCCCTTGACAAATTTGGTACTGGTGGCAGACAATAATTTACCCTTCTTTACCACTTATTGATAATCGAACAGTATTATACCAGTTATCAGCTTTTACAGCTACTGCCGGACTTACTGCCCTGGGCAGTCAATTCTTCGAGTAGCAGGATCAGTTCAATCAACGAACCGGCCCGGCCCTCTTCTTCATTATGTTTTCCCGGGCTGAAGATCAGTTTAAGCGGCCGTTCATCTTTAATCCTGATTGCGCCCTCTTTAAAAAACGAGGTAGATTCAACCAAGTTCCGGTCGAACCGGGCCCGGCGGGAAAACTGGATCAGGGTTGTCCGCTGCTGCTGAATCAATTCAATGCCCAGCCCGGCAGCCAGGATCCTGATCCGGCCCGCGGCCAGCAGGTTGTTGACCGGTTCAACGGGCGAACCGTAGCGGTCAGTCAGTTCTGCTTCGATTTCCTGCAGTGCTTCACTTGAAGCGGCATTGTAGATGCGCTGGTAAAATTCTACCTTCTGGGATTGCGACTCTATGTAGGATGCGGGAATATAGGCGTTAACTCCCAGTTCCAGGCGGGGATTGACAGTTTCTTGAGGCCGCTCGCCTTTTAACTCCGCCACCTTGTTTTCCAGCAGTTTGCAGTAAAGGTCAAAGCCGATGGCTGTAATAAAGCCGTGCTGTTCGGCGCCCAGGATATTACCGGCCCCCCTGATTTCTAAGTCGCGCAGGGCTATCTTGAAACCGGATCCGAGCTCGGTAAACTCTTTTACCGCTTTTAGCCTTTTTTGGGCGGTTTCATTAACGATCCGGTCTTTACGGTACGTTAAGTAGGCGTACGCAAGACGATTGGAGCGCCCCACCCGCCCCCTGATCTGGTATAGCTGGGCCAGCCCGAACTTGTCTGCTTCATTAACGATCAGGGTATTGACGTTGGGAATATCAAGCCCGGATTCAATAATAGTCGTGCAGACCAGGACCTGGTAATATCCTTCCTGGAAATCGGCCATAATCCTTTCCAGGGTCGCCTCGGCCATCCTGCCGTGCCCCACAGCTACAGAAACACCGGGAAACATTTTCCTGATCTTTTCAGCAAAAGCCTCGATTTGCGCAACCCGGTTAAAAACGATAAATACCTGGCCGTCCCGGTTTAATTCACGGTGAACCGCCTCCCGAACCAGGTCCTCAGAATACTCGACAACGTAAGTCTGCACCGGGTAGCGATCTTCCGGGGGGGTGTCAATAACGCTTAAGTCCCTGCCCCCGGATAGGGACAGGTGGAGGGTCCTTGGGATGGGAGTTGCGCTCATCGCCAGGGTATCGACTTCCAGCCGCATTTTCCTGATTTTTTCTTTTTGCCGCACCCCAAACCGCTGCTCCTCATCGAGCACCAGCAGTCCAAGGTCGTTAAACTGGAGGTCCCTCGACAACAGGCGGTGCGTGCCGATCACGATATCGATCTTACCGGCGGCAAGATCTTTAAGTACTGCTTTCTGTTCACCCCGGGAAACAAAGCGGCTCAACTGGGCAATGCGGACCGGAAAACCTTCAAATCGTTCCCTGAAGGTCCGGTAATGCTGCTGGGCCAGAACAGTAGTGGGCACCAGGACGGCCACCTGCTTACCTTCCATGACCACTTTGAAGGCAGCCCGCATGGCCACCTCGGTTTTACCGTAACCTACATCACCGCAAATCAGGCGATCCATGGGGTAAGACTTTTCCAGGTCCGCCTTGACAGCGTTGATAGCCTGCAACTGGTCAGGGGTTTCTTCATAGGGAAAGTGGGTTTCAAACTCCTGCTGCCAGGGATGGTCGGGCCCGAAGCTGTAACCTTCTGATGCCTGCCTGGCCGCGTACAGCGACAGCAGTTCCCGGGCCAGCTCTTCTACTGCCCGGTTGGCTTTATTCTTAAGCTTCTGCCATTCTCCACCGCCGAGGCTGTGCAGGCGGGGAGCATGGCCTTCTCCCCCGGAGTATTTCTGGATCATCCCGATTTGATCAACGGGAATATAAAGCTTATCTGTCCCCCGGTATTTTAGGAGCAGGTAATCTCGTTTCACTCCGCCAATCTCAAGGGTGCTTACCCCCTGGTACTTACCGATGCCGTGCTGTTCATGGACAACATAATCACCGCTATTTAATTCCCGGTAATCGCTTAAGCGAACCCCTTCCCGGTGGCGGATGCGCTTTTTCTTTTTCCGCTGCGGGAGCAGGTTGTGCTCGGTAACCAGGGCCAGACTGAGGTCCGGTAAAACAAAGCCTTCCTCCAGCCGGCCCTCGACCACAGGTGGAAGGGGAAGGGTCCCGGGTGATAAATTATTATTATCATTTGCTTCAGCTGCAGTTTCGCTGCGGTGGTTAAATACCCCCTGCTCTGAGAGCTGCTGCAGCAGGTTTTGCCCCCTCCCGGTGGAGGCAGCTGCCATGTAAGCCCGGTAACCGTTTTCAAGCCAGCTCCGGTAATCATTCCTGAAAAGTTCCCACTGCCCGTGGTAGTAAGGCACGCTTTTTGTTTCAAAGCTAAATGCCTGACCGGGCTGGAACAACCCTGCTGTCCCCTGGAAAAGCGAACAGCTTACCAGGGGGCCGGGCAGCCTTTGGAAAAGTTCTTTTTCATTCCAAAATAACCGGTCGGGAGAAGCAACCAGTTCTTTTTCCAGGAGGCTGCTGTTAAAGTAGTTCTCAAATTCACGCCGGAAATTCTCTCCCGCTTCGGCCACTGCCGGGGGATCTTCAACGAATACCAGGAAGCGGGAAGAGAGGTAGTCTACCAGTGAACCGCCCTGTTCGTAAAAGAAAGGAAAATAGCTGCCCAGGTAATCGAGCCCCCCCGGCTCGGCTAACCTTTGCAAATGCCGGTTTACTTCCCGCTCCAACCGGGCGGCAGCGTCTTTTTCTCCCCGCCTGCGAAGCCTGGATAGAGCCTGGTCAAGCGACTGTTGCACCATTTGTTCGCCCCGGCGGTAAAGCTCTTCCGTTATGAACAGTTCCCGGGCCGGCATGGCGGAAGCTTTTGAAAGCTGTTCGGTAGAGCGCTGGGTGGCGGGATCATAAAGGCGGATGGACTGGATGGTGTCATCAAAAAGCTCGACCCGGACAGGAGACTGGTAGCCCGGTGGGTATATATCGACCACATCGCCCCTGGCGCTGAAATGACCCCTGGTTTCAGTCAGGGATGCCCGTTCATAGCCGGTCCCGGTCAGTTGGGCGATCAGCTGCTCCCGATCCAGCCTCTGGCCCGGCTGCAGGTGGATCGTCAGATCGGCCCATCTACCGGGCGGAACCATTTTTGAGAAAAGGGCCCTGATGGTGGAAACATATACGCCCTCCCCGCCGCCGGAAAGCCATTCCAAAAACTGCAGGCGCAGCTGCTGGTACTCTTCACTGCGGCTTAGTAGTTCAGTATTCATAAAGTATTCCCTTGAGGGCAGCAGCCCCACCTGCCCCGGGAAAAAACCGGACAGCTCGGAATAAAGCTTCTCGGCCCGGGCGGCATCACGGGCTATAACCAGGGCCGGCATCCCGCTCTGCCGGGCCAGGGCAGCCATAAAAAAAGCCCGTACACCGGTATCCATCCCGCTCACCATAGCCCGGAAGCCGTGCTGACTGGATACTTTAGTTTTTAAAGTGTTGAAGGTATCGTCTTCAGCCCACAGATCAAGTATATCCTGGAATGTCTCTTTCACATTAATCCTCCCTGCAAATTAAACTTAGATCTCAACCGCCTTTATTTTGAATTGATGGCGGCTGACCATTAAGATAGATTTATCATAAAGTACACCAAAACAGGGGGGAAATAATTATTTCCCCCTGCTGGGCTGCCGGGCACTTTAGCCCTGGAGAAGACTGAAAGAAATCCGGCAGTTAGTGTTTTATTGTGATATCCATTTTATCCTTC
>PUKV01000047.1 GCA_003550645.1 Syntrophomonadaceae bacterium
AAATCTAAATTAAATCAAGAAAGCGGGGATTTTTAAGATGAAAATATTAGTTTGCACCGACGGTTCAAAACAAAGCAGGAAAGCCCTTGAAAAAGCTGCTGAAATTGCTGCAGGCTGCAACGTCAACGAAGTTGCCCTAATTCATGTCTATGATAATAAACCGGATAGTTCCCTGTTTTACTGGGATGAAGGCTCAAGCCTGAACAAAGAACAGATGGATCAGTTTCAAAAACTGCGCGAAGAGGACAAGGATAAGCGGAAAAACATTTTACTGGAAGCCCTTAAGTTCTTTGAAGACAAAGGGATTAAAGCCCGCACTATATTTAGAGAAGGGCACCCTTCCCATACTATTGTAAGCGTAGCAAAAGAAGAAGGATTTGACATGATTGTAGTGGGCAGCAGGGGACTGGGCGGCTTAAACAAGGTATTCCTCGGCAGCACCAGCAGCGCGATAGTCCAGGAAGCCGAAGACTGCAGCGTTCTTACAGTTAAGTAGGTAAAAGATCAATTCTATATTAGCGGTGAAAGGCTGAACTATGGGCAATAGCAGCTATGATTTCTGTATTGGGACTGATAACACCAGCCTCGGAAGGACTATTACCGGTATGCTCCATGAAGCCGGGTTTTATTCTTCCGGCACCAATAAAAGCGTCCCCGCCCTGCTGCGAACCCTGCGCACAGTCCAACCCTGGCTGGCAGTGATTGATACTGCCCTCCCACCGGGTAATATTGAACAGCTGGCCTCAATCATTGAAAACGACGTCCTTTCAGCGGCAGTCTATATCAATACCACCGGAATCGACCTGGACCTCTATGTGCAGCTAAAATGGCCGGTTGACGCACCGGTTTTGACTGCTGTCGCTGAAGCAGTTTGTAACGAATTTGCCCATAAAAAAAGGCTGCAGCAGGAAATAGAGGATTTGCAGCGCAAACTGGATCACAGAAAGCAAATTGAAAAAGCAAAAGGCCTGGTTGCTGAATATTTCAAGCTAAATGAAGAACAGGCTTACCATTTGCTCCGCAAAGCAAGCATGGAACAAAGCATTTCTCTGGCCGCCCTGGCCAGGCATATTATCGAGGAACCTGCTTATCTTGCTGCTTTATCGCCGCACCGACAAAATCCTTGAAAAGTGGATGAGGGCGGGTCGGACGTGACTTGAATTCCGGATGAAACTGCACGGCCACAAACCAGGGGTGATCTTTTAACTCGATCATCTCGACCAGGTCGGCTTCCTCGTTAACGCCGCTAAAAACCATTCCTGCTTCTTCAAGTGCCACCATATAGTCATTGTTAAACTCGTAGCGATGCCGGTGCCTCTCCTTTACCAAATCTTCATTATATGCTGATGCAGCCAGAGTGCCGCCCTTGATGGTGCAGGGATAGGCTCCCAAACGCAGGGTTCCTCCCAGGCGGGTGTTTTCTTTCTGCCCGGGCAGGTAATCAATAACCGGCCCCGGTGTATCGGGATCAAATTCAGTGCTGTTGGCCCCTTTTATGCCGGCCTTGTTCCTGGCATACTCGATCACGGCACACTGCATGCCCAGGCAAAGCCCCAGGAAGGGTATTTTTTCTTCCCTGGCCGTGCGCACTGCATTTATTTTACCCTCGATACCGCGTTCACCAAAGCCACCTGGCACCAGGATTCCATCGGCCTGCCTGAGCTGTTCCCTCGCCTCTTCTTTATCGAGCTCTTCTGCATGCACCAGAACAGTTTTGACGGATACATTATGCTTCAACCCGGCATGGAATAAGGCCTCATTGATGCTGATGTAGGCATCGGGCAGGGCTACATATTTCCCAACCAGGGCTATGGTAATCTCATCAACCAGGTTTTTCTCCTGGTCAATAAGGCTTTTCCACTTTTTCATATCTGCAGGTTTGCAGGAAAGGTTCAGTTTATCCAGGACCATCTGATCCAGGTTCTGTTTCTGGAGCAGCAGGGGAACTTCATAAACTGTCTTTGTATCGAGGTTTTCAACCACTTCACCGGGCTGAATATTGCAGAACAGGGCAATCTTTTTTTTCAGATCATCGGGAAGGGCCTGCTCGGTCCGGCAAACGATGATATCGGGTTGAATACCGATACTGCGCAGTTCCTTAACACTGTGCTGGGTTGGTTTGGTCTTCAATTCCCCGGACATGGGCAGGTAGGGAACAAGGGTAACATGAATAAATAGCACGTTTTCCCAGCTCAGGTCATAACCGAGCTGGCGGATGGCCTCCATGAAGGGCAAACTTTCAATATCTCCGACGGTCCCGCCGATTTCTGTAATAACCAGGTCAAGATCCCCTTGATCATGGCTGGTAATACATCTTTTTATTTCATCAGTAATGTGAGGTATTACCTGGACAGTGTTTCCCTGGTAGATACCGTCCCTTTCACCCTGGATTACCGACCAGTAAACCCGGCCGGCGGTAACATTGTTAGCCCTGCTGAGGGGCTCATCGATAAAGCGCTCATAATGCCCCAGGTCAAGATCGGTTTCCGCTCCATCATCGGTAACAAAAACCTCTCCGTGCTGGTAAGGGCTCATTGTGCCCGGATCGTAATTAATATAGGGGTCAAACTTCTGGATGGTGAGTTTTAAACCCCTGTTTTTCAGTAAGCAGCCCAAAGAGGCAGCAGTTATTCCTTTGCCTAAAGATGATACGACACCACCGGTAACAAAGATATACTTAGTCATAAGCGCCCCCTTTGCTGCTCTTAAGAATTACTCTTCAACCGGCTCAGCAACTGCTGCAGCTGGTTTTAGTTCACCCACCGCAAGACGAGGAGGCAGTTCCACCTCCTGTAGAGCTTCTCCCCGTTCGAAAAGTGGAGATTACCTTATCCGCTTTTTTACCACATGAGGGGCAATTAATACTGCTCAACGAACTGCTGCAGAGTTCTTCATATTTTTTTTGACAATCCGGGCAATAGAATTCATATAGGGGCAAAACCACACCTCCTCCCAATTCCAGCCATTAAAACTTCGTGTTATTAATAAGCTAATATCGGCCTGTTTCTGGCCTTGCTGGACGAGAACGCTGCCAGGGAGCCAATAAACAGACCCTCAATATATGGGGTAACTGCCTTGCCGGATGACCCCCGGCCTGAAACCTGGAGTTCCGGGTCAAGCAGTTTGAAGACGACTCATGTTAATATTCATGCCGATTAAACTTTATCCCGGCATGAAGCCAACTAGGTCCGGCCTTTCAACCTCTTCCTCTTTTTTGCCCGTCTTCTCTTTTTACGCTGTCTCTTTAACTGTTTTCTGGTCTTTTGCTTTGCCATAGACTTTAACCCTTCGCCTCCTTACTTTACTTTTATCTTTTGAACGTTGCCTTAAAACCTATGGGTAATTATACCACTGCTTTAGCCCTTTAAAAAGACTTATTTTTAAACCTTGAAACAAACCGTTAAAAATAAAGGAGCAAATCGAAAGGAAATATCAGGAGTAATAGAGAAAAGTCATACGGAAGCAATACATATTCCCACCAAGTCAACACTACCTAACCGGGGAGGAAGTAAGATGGAATTAAGTCCAAATGCCCGTATTACTTATGAAAAAAGATACTTGATTAAAGATGAAAACGGCAATCCCATTGAAACCCCAGAAGACCTCCTGCACCGGGTAGCCGGAAACATTGCCGAAATCGAAAAACATTACGGTAAAGATGACGCTGAAGTAAAGAAGATTGCAAAGAGTTTTTTCGACATGATGGCCGAAGCCCTGTTCATGCCCAACTCGCCGACCTTAATGAATGCGGGCCGGGAACTGCAGCAGTTGAGCGCCTGCTTCGTTCTGCCCCTTGAAGACAGCATGGAAGGCATTTTTACCGCCCTCAAAAACATGGCCCTGGTTCAAAAAACCGGCGGAGGAACCGGTTTTGCTTTCGACCGCCTGCGCCCGGCAAATGACCCGGTTCGCTCAACCAACGGTGTAGCCAGCGGCCCCATCTCTTTCTTGAAAATTTTTGATGCTGCCACCGAAGCGGTCAAACAGGGCGGGACCAGGCGGGGCGCAAATATGGGTTCACTGATCTATAACCATCCAGACATCCTGGAATTCATCCGCTGTAAAGAAAAAGAAGATGAAATAAATAACTTCAACCTCTCGGTTACGGTTTCCGATGAATTCATGAGCAAGGCAACTGAAGAAGATCCCGACCCTTCATATAACCTGGTTAACCCGCGGACCGGGAAAGCTTATCACGATCCTGAAACAGGAAATGAAGCCAAGCTGGATGCCAGGGCCGTTTTTGACCTGATTGTCCATAATGCCTGGGGTAAAGGCGACCCCGGCATAATTTTTATCGATCAAATGAACCGCTTCAACCCCACTTTCCATGTGGGTAAATATGAAACTACCAATCCCTGCGTACCCGCTGACACCTTTGTCTTAACCGCAGAAGGGCCCAGGCTAGTCGGTGATCTCACCGGCAAGAAAACCAGGCTAATCGTAGACGGAAAACCGTATGAAACAACAGAAAAAGGCTTTTTCTCAACCGGGGTTAAACCCACATTCTCAATCCAAACCAGGCAAGGGTACACTTTTAGGTCCACCGGTGACCATCCCGTCCTCAGGGTTAAAACCAAAACCAGGTATACCCTTGAAAAAGAATGGGTCCCGGCGGAAAAGCTCAAACCCGGAGATGAAATCATGCTCCACAATCACCGCAACCAGGACGAATGGGAGGGGCTGTACGGGGAAGAAGAAGGTTACCTGGTCGGCCTCCTAACCGGCGATGGCACGCTTAAAACCGACAAAGCAGTTCTTTCTTCATGGGCCCAGCCGGGCGCAGCGGCAGTGATGGATACAGCTTATGCCGCTGCCGGCACCATGCCCCACCGCAGCGACTTTAAAGGCTGGTGGAAAGTAGGGGGAAGGGCTGAATACAGGATGAGCACAGCGGCATTGAAGAAAGTGGCCCTTTCATTAGGTATGAAACCCGGTGAAAAAACGATCACCCCCACCCTTGAAACCAGGACTTCTTCCCACTTTATCAAGGGGTTTCTTAAAGGCTTTTTTGATGCTGACGGTTCTTTCCAGGGAACCCAGGAAAAAGGCATTTCCATCCGCCTGGCCCAGAGTAAGCTTGAGAGACTCCAGGCTGTTCAAAGGATGCTGGCCCGGTTTGGTATCGCTTCATCAATTTACAAGAACCGGCGCCGCGAAAGATCTGTGTTCATGTCCAACGGAAAAAATGGCACGGGAAAATACAAAACCCGGCCTCAGCATGAACTGATAATTACCAGGGGCAACCTGGCATTATTTGCTGAAAAAATTGGCTTTTGTGATACAGAAAAGCAAAGCCGCCTGGATAAAGCACTCTCTGTTTTTAAGAGACATCTTAACCGGGAGCGCTTCACAGCCACTGTTGAATCTGTTAAACCATATGGTAATGAAGAAGTTTTTGATGTTCAGGTTCCCGGAATCAATGCTTTTGATGCCAACGGGATTATGGTTCACAACTGTGGTGAACAACCACTTTTGCCTTATGAGGCCTGCTGCCTGGGCTCGATCAACCTGGGCAAGTTTGTCACCGGTAAAGGTAAAATAAACTGGACCAAACTGTCCGGCATTGTAAAGACTGCCGTCCGTTTCCTTGACAATGTTATTGATGCCAGCAACTATGTTATCCCCGAGATTGCTGAAATGCACAAGGAAGGCAACCGTAAAATTGGCCTTGGTGTCATGGGCTGGCATGACATGCTGATCAAACTCGGCCTGCGCTTTGACAGTGAAGAAGCGATCGAAACAGCCGATAAGGTCATGGATTTCATCAATTCAGAAGCCAGGAAAGAGTCCGTTAAGCTTGCTGAGGAAAGAGGGGTATTTCCTAACTTTGAGGGCAGTTTTTATGATAACGGCAACAAGGAAGACCGGGTCCGCAACGCTACCCGCACCACTATTGCCCCCACCGGTACCATCTCGATCCTGGCCGGTTGCAGCAGTGGAATCGAACCGTATTTTAGCATTGCCTATATCCGTAAAAACATCCTTGACGGTGTAGATCTTCCTGAGGTCAACCCCCTATTCCTTGACATTGCCAAAAGTGAAGGCTTTTACAGTGAAGAGTTGATCCATCAAATAGCCCGGAGCGGTAGCATACCAAAAGATTCCGCCGTGCCGGAAAAATATAAGGAACTATTCAAGACGGCCATGGAGTTTGACTACGACTGGCATGTCCGTCACCAGGCTGCTTTCCAAAAACATACCGACAACGCAGTCAGCAAAACCATTAACCTCAAGCAGGATGCCACCGTTGATGATGTCAAAAATGCTTATATCACGGCCTGGAGAGCCGGCTGTAAAGGCATAACCATATACCGGGACAGCTCCAGGAGCAAACAGGTTTTAAATGTCGGCGACGGTGAAAAAGAGGAAACCCTGAAACCAACCAGGAGGCCCAAAACCTTAAGCGGCCAAACTACCAGTATCGGCACTGCCCTGGGGAACCTTTTCGTAACAGTTAATTCTGCAGACGGAAGACCTTTTGAGCTCTTTGCCCAGATCGGAAAAGCGGGCAGTGATGTAGTTGCTTTTACGGAAGCAATAGCCCGCCTGATCTCTTTAGCCCTGCGCTGCGGCGTAAGTGTAGACGAAATTGTAACCCAGCTTGAAGGGATCGGCGGAGCCCGATCAGTCGGATACGGCCCGAACCGGATTATGAGTGTCCCCGATGCTATCGGGCAAGCCTTAAAGAACCTGGCCCAGAGTGAATTAACCGCCGGGAGTAACGTTAATGGCCATGCCATGGAACTTTGCCCGGATTGTGGAACCTGTGCCCTGGTCAGGGCTGAAGGATGCCTGAAATGTGAAGCCTGCGGGTTTAGTGAATGTTAATAAAAATTGGACATTATAAAAATCTTAAAAAGCATCACATTATTTTTAATAAAAAAAAGGAACGTTGCCCTCTATGTCGAAGTATAGATACTTGATGCATAGTTTAACATATTTTTACTCTTTTGACCGATAAAATCCATAAAACCTTCTTCGGAAATTTACCGAACAGGAGGAATCAAAATGCAGGATCAGAATGATCTGGTAAAAGATATAGAGTCCATTATTACTCAGGTACAGGGGGTAATTTCAGGGCGCTTAGTTTGTCAGGATGATGAGATTGTAGAAATACACGTATTAGCCGATTCATCTCGCTCACCGAAACAGGTGGTACGGGATATTGAATCTGCGGTCCTTGTTAAACAGGGCTTGGAGCTGGATCATAAAAAAATCAGTGTAGCCCAGCTTGGTGATGACTTACCCCCTCCCCCAAAATCTGAAACCAGACTTCAGTTCAGTAGTATCAATTACAGTGTAGAAAACGGTACTGCCGCGATATCAATCACAATCAATACAAATAATGAGTTATTTACCGCCGCCGCCAAAGGACCCAACACCAGGAGCAACCGCCTTAGATTGACAGCAGCGGCGGCTTTGTCTGCTGTAGAACAAACCGTTTCTATTAATGGTAAATTAATAGTCGGAGATGTCCAAAAACTCAACCTCTGTGAACATGAAGTAATAACTGTGGCCGTCTGTTTCCATCATTCTGATAAAACTGAAGAAATTTTACTGGGAACAGCAATAAACAAGGGCGATGACCTGGAATCTACGGTCAGAGCCACCCTTGATGCCATTAACAGGAGAGTATCAAACTGTATTAGCCATTAATCTTGAAGCCGACAGTTGGCAATGAATAACTTATATTAATTCATAAGCGGAATTTGAGCGGAGCGCCTCCAGCGGCCTTAGCGGACACCGCTGAGTCACCTGACAAAGGGGGTTAAACCATGAAGTTTACCCTGATGAAGGCGCTCATCGCACTGGCCGGTTTGATTCTGGCCGGCGCAGCAATGCTAAGGTGGTAATATTGATTTAATCCATCTGTCGGCTTCAAAAATAATTCTTTTGGAGCAATAATAACATGGGAGAACAAATATCAAGAAACGCAAAGGTTTATATTGCTGTTCTATTGGTTACAGCTATTCTGATCACTTTATATACTTTGCTAAATACTAGCTGGCATGAATTTCAATCTCAATGGCTTCCATTCTTAGTTTTTCTTACAATAATCATACTGGCAGATTCTTTTCCTGTGCCCCTCCCCCGCGGGGGTAATGTTACAGTTAGTTTTGCGGCAATTGCAGCTTCAATATTAATTTTTCAACCCTTCGTAGTTATTGCTATGGCTGTAACAATAGATCTATTCCTGCTTTTAAAAAGACAAAATGTCATAAAACATATATTCAACATAGCTCAGCTTGCAGTATCTACAGGCTCAGCAGCAATGGTATACAACTTTTTTTATACTCCTGTTGCTACAGATTTTAATTATATGCAGGTTTTCGCATTTATAACTTCAATGGTGGTCCTTTTTATTCTAAACCATACTTTTGTCACCCTGATCCTTGCTTTCACCCAGGAAGAAAAACCTCTCACAATATGGTTGACTAATATTAAATGGTGCACCTTGCAATTCGTGAGCATGGCCCCCCTGGGAGCATTAATTGCCGTTATATACATCAACATTGGTTTTTGGGGACTGATACTTTTTCTCCTTCCCATGATCATTGCCCGCCATTCTTTTCAATCCTACATAGACATGCGTCAGACATTCCTTGATACGATTAAGAGCTTGTCCTTGGCCATTGACGCCAAAGACCCTTACACCAAAGGCCACTCTTCACGTGTAGCCGATTACGCAGTTTTGCTGGCCAGGGAAATGAAGTGGCCTGAAGACAGGGTAGAGTTCTTAAAATACATCGCTCTAATTCACGATGTGGGCAAAGTCGCTGTTCCAGAAAATATCCTGAAAAAAGACCGCCTTCTCACTAACGAGGAATATGAAATAATGAAAAGGCACAGCGAAGCTGGAGCCGAAGTAATCAAGGATATTAGCTTTTTTGCCGCCGGTTCGGGCATTATTAAGCACCATCATGAACGCTGGAATGGAAGCGGGTATCCCGATCAGCTTAAAAATGAAGAGATCCCCGAAGGGGCCCGCATACTTGCTGTTGCTGATGCTTATGATGCGATGACCAGCGATCGCCCATACCGTAAAGCGCTTAAACCGCTGGAAGCGATCAGAGAAATACAGGAATGTTCAGGGGCCCAATTCGATCCTAAAGTCGTAAAAGCTTTTACCCGGATCATCCCCCAGCTTAACCTGGAGCCGGAACGGAAAAGCCACCTGGAAAGTTACACCAGTGAAGCCCTGCACAGTACCTGAGACCAGCTATTAATAACAATACTTGCCCACAAACATTTTAATAGCATGGAGGTGAATAATTGCTCTGGGAAGCTTTATTCCTGGGCCTGCTTGCTGGCTGGCTGCGCAAAGGAAGTATTAAACAGCTCAGTCAAATCTACATAATTGGCTGGCCTTTAATCATCTTTGCCCTCTTTGTCCAGGCCCTGATCTGGATTGACTTTCATTTACAGGCCTATCACCTTAGCTCTATTTACCCTTATTTATACACGGGCTCATTTATCGTACTGCTGGCCAGTATTGTCCCGCACAGGAACAGCACCGGATTAATGGTAATCGGAACGGGGATTCTTCTCAACCTGGTTGTGATAGCCGCCAACGGCGGGATGATGCCTGTTGAGGGCGGCGCTCTCCCTCCCGATGTTTATAAAGAGCTCGCTGCCGGTGAAAAAAGCCCTTTTCACAAGCCAATGAATGAACAAACCTTGTTTGCTTTCCTCGGTGATCGGATCACCCTGTTTTACAGGCCCAACCAGCTGCTCAGTATTGGTGATCTTTTCATTGGGGCCGGAGCTTTTATTTTTATTCAACGAAACATGCTTGACAATGATACGAAAGTGCAAAAAGGTCCTTTTGACAAGCACAAGCAGCACTTAACTGCTCAAAAAGAACACCAGGATAGCTGATGAGGCAAATAGCAGTTATAATGCAGTTCTTGCAGCATAGCCCGCTAAGTCGCAAGAAATGGCTACATCGTCTTCCCTACGGCTTTAAAGCCATGCTTTAATAGACGTGTGAACTGTCCCTCTGGTGCCGTTTATCATTCAACAAGGGCAACAGGCTGAGTTACGATATAATGAACATACGTTATGGGTAAAATACAGGACGGTGTAATTAAAATGCTGAAAGGGCGATATCTTAAAAACTGCAATAAAAATAACTGATGGCATATAAATGGCACACATCGTAAAAAAAAACCACCGTTACAGGTGGTTTTTCCAGCTATTGCAAAGCCCGCAAAGCCTTATATCATGGTGCCGGAGCCCGGAATTGAACCGGGACGGACATTAAATGTCCGAGGGATTTTAAGTCCCTTGCGTCTGCCAGTTCCGCCACTCCGGCAAATAAATAAAATGGAGGCGACACCCGGATTCGAACCGGGGATGGAGGATTTGCAGTCCTCTGCCTTACCACTTGGCTATGTCGCCTTCATAAATGGAGCGGAAGACGGGATTTGAACCCGCGACCCTCGCCTTGGCAAGGCGATGCTCTACCACTGAGCTACTCCCGCAGAATTGGTGCCGAGACCCAGAATTGAACTGGGGACACGCGGATTTTCAGTCCGCTGCTCTACCGACTGAGCTATCTCGGCCATATGGCGGAGCTGACGGGACT
>PUKV01000166.1 GCA_003550645.1 Syntrophomonadaceae bacterium
TAACGGACGCAACCGGGTGGAACTGGCCCGGTAAAAGCAACTGTTAAAAGGAGGTTTTTCTCGATGGGCTTCGGCGATGAATTTCAACGCCTGAGCAAATATTTTCGGGAATCTTTAAAAGGCAGGGGCCTGGACTGGGACCGTAAACCGCCCCTTTATAAGAAGTATCCTTCCGAAAATAAAACAATCGAGCTTCCCCGCCCCGACCGGGAAGGCGGGCAGCCGCTCTACGAGGCTGTACAGGAGCGGCGCTCGGTCAGAAATTATAAAAACACCCCCGTAAACGCAAAAACCCTGTCCCAGGTATTGTGGGCCGCCCAGGGGATCACCCTGGCCACCGAATACCACCAGTTCAGGGCCTCCCCTTCAGCCGGGGCGCTTTACCCGGTGGAAACTTACTGCCAGGTCAATAACGTGGAGGGCTTAGAGCCCGGGCTTTACCACTACCAGGTGCCTTACCATGCCCTGACCCTGGTTAAGGAAGGAAGTTTCGGCCTGGACCTGGCCCGGGCAGCGCTCGGCCAGAAAATGCTGCGCGATTCTGCTTTCAACCTGGTCTGGACTGCCGTGATCGAACGCTCAAAGTGGAAATATGAACAGCGCGCATACCGCTACATTTACCTCGATGCCGGGCATATCGCCCAGAACGCCGCCCTGGCTGCCGTATCCTGCGGCCTCGGTTCATGCCAGGTAGGGGCCTTCTTTGATGAAGAAGTCAACCGGGTTATTGAAGTAGACGGA
Organism: Syntrophomonadaceae bacterium; assembly: GCA_003550645.1. Classification (GTDB taxonomy): domain Bacteria; phylum Bacillota; class Dethiobacteria; order DTU022; family DTU022; genus B1SED10-74M. Next base: position 742 of record PUKV01000166.1, read on the forward strand.
GAAGCCGAATTTGCCATTTACATGTCATCGTTCGGCATTCCCAAATAATAAAAATAAAAACCCTGGAATATCAGGGACGGTTCTAATTATTTGGAGGCCTGAAGATGGATTGCAAGCGGGTAGAAATTTCATTTAGCACCTCCAGCCGGGAAATGCTCTATGACATTACCGGCCGGATTGAACAGGCTGTCCGCGAAAGCGGATTGCAGAACGGGCTGGTAAATGTCTATGCCCAGGGAGCGACGGCGGCGGTGATGATCCAGGAAGGCTGGGACGACAGTGTCCAGAATGACGTGGTCAACCTGCTGGCCGGGCTGATCCCGCGCGGGAGGTGGGAACATGACCGCCAGGACGGCAACGCCGACTCCCACCTGAAAGCCGGCCTGGTCGGGCCCAATGAAACTATCCCCTTAATTGACGGTAAAATGGGCCTCTCAACCTGGCAAAATATCTTTTTCTGCGAGTTCGACGGCCCCCGCCGCAAAAGGACCGTTTACGTGACAGTGATTGGAGTATAAAGCAAGAGATAAAAAAATAATGCAGGCAAAAAGTAAAATAAACTGAGCCGCGGTAATTAACGTCTGCGGCTCAGTTTAATAAAGATTTTCCTTTAACCGGGCTTCAATTGGGCCTCAGTTAAGTAATAAACAGGGGTTATATTCCTAGTAGTGCACATCCCCATCGATCCTGAACACAACATCTCCGGCCTCAATTTCAATTTCTTCGCTAAAAACCACCCGGTAGCGATCATCGCCATCAAATGTAGCCATGTCACCCAAAATCCTTACTTCTTCAATATCATCTATTAAATATCCTAAGTCATCCACCAATTCACTTTCATCTACAATTACATCTACGACTGTAAATTCCCACGGTTCATGCCAGGTCACCTGAACCTCATACCAGTTCGCATAATCGGTCGGTCTCGGTGTCCGGAACTTTACAGTGGCAACTCCTTCAAGGTACATTTCCAGATCCGGGTCTAACGGATCATCATACACATATGCTTGATGATCTGCAATTAATTCGTCATAGCTCAAACCGTCTTTAACCGCTTCACTGTAGTGAAGAACGTACAGGGTTCCACCAATTTCTACCTCAATCCAAACATCGAGATAGTTCTTTAATGCCTCAGATACTCCAGTAACAGTGGCATCATAAAGCGCTTTTTTATCCTGCCAAAAATATTCGATAGCCTCTTCATAATCAACAACAATAATCTTCCCATCCGCACGTTCAAAGTAGACCTTTTCAGGCGCATTGACATCGTTCGCATAAACAGCAGTTGTGAAAGCCATCAAAAGCAGTATCATTACCGTCAGGCTTATTGCAGTCTTTTTTAATATAACCAATTTTCTTTTTCTCCCTTCATTTTATATATTCTTTCTAAAAAGCCCGGTCCCCATATTTTCTCCTTTCATCCCACCTCCCTGCCCAATAATATTTTTCTTCGGTTCACCCGAAACATAAATCAATCACCGATAATGATAGTTTCTTCCTGAAGTTGTCCCTCATCTTCGGCAATTATTTCTATAACCAGCTTTTCTCCTGCACTGTATCCGTCCAGCGAGATTTCCCACATATTATCTTCAGGGCTATATTCCATGGTTCTTCCTTCGATAACAGGGCTTAACTTGTTATCTTCGATACCATCGTTCAAATAAACCCTGACATGGGTGATACCAAATAAATCTGTAAAGGCTGCTGTTCTCTCCAGGTCAATCAAGTCTGCTTGATCGGTTGGCCCGGCTATATTTCCATAAAGCAGGCTGCCTGTCCCAAGCACCAGGATCACGGCTAAAATAATAAAAAGCAGTTTTGACTGTTGTTTCTTTTTTTGCTTCTCTTCCCTGGTTTTTTCCAGCCTGCTCATAGAACACGTCACCCCACGGCCTGCATATTGCTATAAATATATCAAGGGAATGTCATTATATCAATTTTCTGTTAATCCTGTCAACTCGATCTTGTAAATTCCATTACTATTTTTCAAATTGATGGCAGGTATGGAAACAAAAAACCTCTCACTTTATGACTCCTGATTTAGCAAACTGGAAAGATGCAATCTTGTTGGACCGGCTTAGATCGGGCTGAGAAAAGAAAAATGGGAGAGGTTTCTGGCAATCCAGAATAAAATGATCACGATCGGAATTATCCACAGCCAGAAGGGGTTAATCTTGATGTCGGAAGGGCCGAAGCTGCGGTCGAAAACCAGCCGGAAGGCTGTTATTGTGCCATAAGCGATCAGGGGCAGTGAAAGCACAGCCAGGGCATTGCTTTTCAAAGCCAGCTGCAGGTGGCCGTTTAACAGGTGGCCTATGGCCCTTGTTCCGCCGCAGGCAGGGCAAAGCAGGTCCGTGGCCTGGAAGAAAAGACAGTGGTGGGGCCGGACCAGATCCCGCAGGCCAGGAGTAGTTACGTAAAAATAGACCACCACTATCATGACCAGGGCAAATGCAAGCAGGGTCCTTTCTGCCCAGATCCTGGCAGGTGAATTCAAGTAAAATCCATCCTTTGCTTAAACCTGATTTCGATCAGGCTGAATTTAAATCATCCTTAAAAACCTGAGTTCCCTTTCCAAAACAGGCAGGAGTTCACGGAATATAACCTGGCCCACGATTATAAAGATAATCCCCAGGACAATAGATATTGCCCCGAGGATAATCCCGGCCAGGGCATACTGCTGTTTTTGCTGGTAACCAAGGATACCGCAGATCAAAGCTACAATACCCAGCACCACAGAAATATAAGAACAGCAGACAAATAAGATGACGCCGATTATCCCGGCCACGAGGGATATAATTCCCAGGGTGTTGTTTTGCGCTTCTACGGCTACCGGTTTGGTGTCGCTCATCGATTGCACCTCCACTGGTCGTTTATCAAAACTTGGTTTTGTATATTTATTCTCGTTAAATTAAAAATTTCCTTTAAGTACGCCCCACCTGCTGAAACAATAGCTGCTTGAAACTGTTTATTTTGACTGCCGCCTGTTATATAATCATTTATACATTGCTGCTGTTAAGCTGCAGCAGCCCAAAATCCTACAGGGCGGGTGATAAGATGTTTCACGGCATATATGCTCCAATACCAACACCGTTCGACGACAGCGGTGAAATAGCCTGGGAAAAACTGCGTGACAACCTGGACTGGTGGGGGAAAACGTCCCTCCATGGGCTGGTTGCCGCCGGGACCAACGGCGAAGCAGTTCTGCTCGATAATGAAGAAAAAGAGCGCTTGTTCGCTTACGTGCGCGAAAACACTCCATCCGAAAAAAAGGTGATTGCCGGAACCGGTGCAGAATCGGCAAGAGAAACGATCCGCTTAAGCAGGGCCGCTGCAAAAAACGGTGCAGATGCTGCCCTGATCATAACACCGCACTACTTTAAAGGCTGCATGAGCGATGAAGCCCTGGAAAAATACTATCTCCACGTGGCCGAAAGTTCCCCCCTTCCCATTTTCCTTTATAATATGCCCCGCAATACCAACCTTAACATGAGTGCAGGCCTGGTAGCCCGGTTATCGAAGCATCCCAATATAGTGGGCATAAAGGACAGCGGGGGAAACATTGCCCAGATCGGCAAAATCATAGAAAAAACCGGCAGCGACTTTTTAGTATCCGCCGGTTCAGCCGGCTTTCTTCTGCCCGCCCTCCTGCTTGGAGCCGGGGGAGGGACACTGGCCCTGGCCAATGTCATGCCCGAGGAGTGCGTAGATATATATACCCTTTTCAACAACGGTGAATTGGAAAAGGCCCGGGCTTTGCAGTTAAACTTGCTTGATATTAATGATGCGGTTACCGCCCGCTTTGGCGTTGCCGGCCTGAAAGCGGCCATGGACCTGATCGCGCGTTACGGCGGCCCTCCCCGTATGCCCCTGCTGCCGGTTAAGGAAGAAGAAAAGCGGCAGCTGCAGGAAATAATGCAGCAATGCCGCCTTTTATAGTTTCAATACCCGATTTGCCTGTAATGCTTTATAAACCGGTTGAAGGAGCAGTGTTTACTGCCTCCACCACGGGTTTTCATGCTCTTCTTCACCGCCATCACCCTGGCCGCCGGAACCATTATTATTAGATCCACCATTGCCGCCTTCTTCCGGCGGATCGTCCGGCTGGCCATTGTCATCATCGGGGGGATCATCTGGTTCATCCCCGTCATCAGGGGGATCACCGTTCGGATCCTCATCCGGCGGATCATCGGGTTCAGGCTCGCCATTATCAGGATCATCAGCCGGTTCGTCATTTTCATCTAGATCATCTTCATCCTCATCGGGTTCTTCCGGTTCCGGGGCCCGATGTTTGTCGCAGGGAACTCCGGGCGCATGCTGTTGCATGAAATAATCGTGACGCGTGGCGCCGGCTGATCGGCAGGCTTCGGTAGGTCTCAAACCAGAGACAGTGCATACTTCCATCCGCACGATGCCGTCAGGACGGTTGAAATCCCTGATCTCAAGCTCCTGGAATGCTTCCAGGAATACTTCGCGCAGAAAAGCGGTAGAGTAGCGCCAGCCCTGCTGGATACCGCCCATCTTCGGCTCATCATAGCCCATCCAGAAGGTGGCAACGATGTTGGGGGTATAGGCTGCCAGGTAAACATCTTTCCAGTTTTCAGTTGTACCTGTTTTGGCCGCTACGGGCCGGTCAATCTGCAGGGCCCGGCCGAGATATTTCTGGACAAAATCCTGCAGGATATCGTTAACCAGGAAGGTACTCTGCGGACTAAGCACCTGGGTAGGGTTAATCTGCCGTTCGTAAATAATGCCCCCGTGGCGATCTTCGATCCTTTCCACGGTATGCATATCAACTTTAACTCCTTCATTAGCCAGGACTCCGTAAGCCTGGGCCATTTCTATGGCAGTCACTCCCCTGGTAAAACCGCCCAGCGAGAGGCTGAGATTGTCCACTTCTTCCGGGGTAAAAGAATTAATTCCCATCTTCTGGGCATAGTGCACCCCTACCCTCGGGCCCAGGGCTTCGAACGCCCGGACTGCCGGGACGTTGTAAGAATAGTAGAGGGCATCCCGGGCCGGTATCCAGCCCCTAAAACGATTATCAAAGTTCTTCGGCTGCCAGCCTCCAGGCCCGGTGTAGGGTGAATCATCAAGAGTTGATCCGGCTCCGGCTAAAACTCCTTCTTCAAAAGCCGGGGCGTAGGTGATGATCGGCTTGATTGCCGAGCCTGGCTGACGGTGGGTGCTGAAACGCAAAACCTCGTCAACCTTTTTCTGGTAATCGCGCCCCCCACCAAGGGCCCTGATCCGGCCGGTAGTCGGGTCGGCCAGGACTATCGCCGCCTGGGGCTGGGGAACACCATTTTCTTCATCTATAAATTCCTGCAGTTGATCCCAGGTCAGGTCGCGTCCCGGGGGAAGCTGGGCAATCGCTTCTTTTACCCGGGGCATATCGACATATATCGTGGTCGGGTAAAGATCATTACGTCCCAGCACCTCTTCCACGTGACTCTGCATTTTGGGATCCAGGGTTGTATAGATACGCAAACCGCCTGTATAGATAGCCCGGTAGGCTTCTTCCCGGGTGCCGATGGAAGGTATGGCACTTAATATTTCGATCAGCTCATGGTGAACCACGTGATCGACAAAGTGGGGATAGGGATAATCCGGGTCCCGCGGCTCAGCGTAATCAAGTTCTTCTGCCAGCGCTTCCCGGCGCTGGGCTTCAGTAATATAATTCAGCCGATCCATGCTCATAAGCACAGTTTGCATCCGTTCCAATGCTTTTTCTTCACTGTCGATCGGGTTGTAGTTATTTGGTGAGCGCACAATGCCCGCCAGCATAGCTGCTTCAGCCACACTGATCTCATCAACGCTTTTATTAAAATAGGTCTGGGCAGCCGCCTCAACCCCGTAAGCGCTGTTACCAAAATAAATCCGGTTCAGGTAAAGTTCCAGGATCTCTTCTTTGCTGTAATTACGTTCCAGCTGAAGAGCCAGCCATATTTCCTGGACCTTGCGCCGGTAGGTTTTTTCCGTAGTCAGGAAGGCGTTTTGAGCCAGCTGCTGGGTGATGGTACTGCCGCCCTGGATAATCTCTCCGGCCTGGAAATTGGCATATGCCGCCCTGATACTGCCGGTAACATCAAAACCAAAATGGTCAAAAAATCGCTCATCTTCGATGGCGATAAACGCCTGCCGGACATGATCAGGCACGTCATCGAGGTTGACAATAATACGGTTCTGTTCCTCGTGGAGAACAGTTATTTCATTACCTTCACTGTCATAAAGGTACGAAGTCTCCACTGTGGCCAGGCGGGAAGGGTCAAATGGCGGGGTATTGTTGACATAGTGAATCACCACCGCCGCCGTTGCTCCTCCTCCAATGAGGAAAAAAATGATCAGCATGGCAAAAAAGACCTTCAGGACACTCCCAAACCGGAACCCCCGGTGATTTGTCTTTGATGCCGAACTTCTTGTTTTTGAGTCCATGGGAACTTTCTTTTCAGCCACTAACGGTGAGTCCTCCCTAAAAAGCCCGTAATCTCCTAAAAAACAACCCCATTTTGCATGCTCGAAGCACAGCAGCAGCTTAAAAGTCTACTGAAACACAGCAAAAAGAGGTTTAATGTATAAATCTTATTACAATTATATCATAGCTGTCACTATCCATAACCCGGTCCTATATTGGGGCATCAACTGCCTGCCTGTCCTGCCGGATGGACATAATTTTTGTGTTCGTTAATAAGACTACCGGCAACCAGGAATGGTTCCCAGGTCAATTTGTTTTTTTAGGCTATGGAGAACTATTTTTTTTATCTTTGTCGGCATAGGGATTTTCAAGCTCCTGGTTGCAATAACAGCATTCTATGGTGTCTTTTTCCCTTTCCGGACAGGAACTGTAGAATTTGCGGTGGCAATGCGGGCACTTCCATTCAAACAATCAAATCTCCCCCTCCGCTCGTATTTGAGTAACGGTTCCCTGAACCGGTGGTCAAGACAAATCGCTTCCTTTCATCCACTACCAATTATATGCCAGGCTTGTCTGATCAGCTTATCAATCCTTTAACGGCCCTTCCAGTGGGGCTCTCTTTTCTCTATAAAAGCAGAGATGCCTTCCCTGAAGTCCTCGGTCTGCAGCAGGTGGCCCAGCGCCTGCTGTTCAATTTCAAGCCCGGTTTCCAGGTCTGTATCAATGCCCTTGTTGACCGCTTCCTTGATCTTTTTTAAACCTACCGGGGGCTTACCGGCAAGTTTTTCAGCAAATTCGGTAACGGTATGGTCCAAACTTTCCCTGGGAACCACTTCATCAGCCAGGCCTATTCTTTTAGCTTCGGGCCCGCTGACCGCTTCCCCGGTCAGGATCATCCACTTGGCCCTGGAAACGCCAACCCGGCGGGGCAAGCGCTGGGTCCCGCCCCAACCCGGCAGCAGGCCGCGGTTAATCTCAGGCAGGCCTATTTCGGAGTTTTCCGAGGCAAAAATAAAATCGCAGGCCAGGGACAGTTCACAGCCTCCTCCCAGGGCATAACCATTAATCATAGCAATGACAGGTTTCTCATATGCGGCAACCATTTCCACGATCGGTTCTACCTGGGCCGTTTCGGACAGATCCCACCCTGCCGAAAAACAATGGGTAATTTCCTGGCGCCCTTCTTTTTCCCTGATCCTGGGGTTGCCGGTAATGATCAGCACCCTGATCTCGTTATCCTGGTCTATGTCTTCCAGGGCTTCTTTTACTTCCAAACCGAGGGTGCTGTTGATTGCATTCAATCGCTGCGGACGGTTAAAAGTGATCCGAGCCACATGATCTCTTTTTTCTAAGATGATCGTTTCATAAGCCATCCCGACACCTCTTTCTTTATATTAACGCAATTTTTAACTTCTATATTTCTCTCTTTTTTCCTGCCAGGCTGTTATTAAAGCCATTCGCTCGATTACTGTTTTTTACCCTTTAAAACAGGCTCAATCCTGCTTTTTAGAGGCTCGGGGACATTTTTTATTTTAAAATCATCCACTTTTTTTATCACCGGGCTGTTTACATTGATGATCATGGCCAGTTCACGTGCGGTCAGCCCCTGTTTCTTGCGCAGTTCTTTGACCGTTTTATTACCAAAAGTCCAGAAAAACATTGGCACCTCCCTGCTCGTTACCCAATACTGGATCCGCTGCTGAAAAGGATTATAAAGCCTATGGCCATAAAATAAAATACTATAGCCAGGCCGATCACGGCAAGGACTTTTTCAAAGATATCTATTTTTTTCTGGCGTTCCAGGCAATCGCGGCATAAGGGCATTTTATCAAAATGAAACAGCGGGAAATGCTCCCTCTTGTAACCGCCCCGGATTGGATGGTGAACAACATCTTTGCCGCTGACCAGCTTGCCGCACTTGTGGCACCGGTATTCTTCTTCAGACATGATTACACACCCTTACTTAAAGAAATTCTTCCTGGAGTGAAGAATAATCTTCCGGGTCAAAGGGCCTCAAACTCAAGGGTTCCCCCTCAAGCGCCGCCCGGCTTTCTTCAAAAGTCTGGTGCGGCTTGTTATAGAATATGCCAAGCGGGATCTGATCGCCCCACTGGCGGGAAAGCTCCATGGCCGCGGACCAATCCCCGGGATCTTCAATTTCCGGGAAGAATACCCTGTTTTTATACCACCCGCGGGTGTTAACTTTGTTAAATGACACACAGGGCTGGAGGATATCAATCAAGGCATAACCGGGAAAATTAATGGCGGCCTTCATTGTTTCTTTTAAATGCTCCTTTTCGCCGCTGAAACAGCGGGCTATAAAGCCGGCACCCATGACCAGGGCCAGTGACAGGGGGTTCAGGGGCGGCACAGTGACGCCTTCGACCTGGACCCCGGTCTTCATTCCCGGCTCGCTGGTGGGACTGGCCTGCCCCTTGGTGAGGCCGTAAACCTGGTTATCATGGACAAAGTGGGCAATGTCGGGGTTGCGCCGGATATTGTGAATAAAATGGTTGCCCCCTTCTCCGTAACTGTCGCCGTCTCCTGATTCAACGATTACCTTCAAATTCTTATTGGCCACGCGGGCTCCCAAAGCAGGCGGCAGGGCCCTGCCGTGCAGGCCGTTAAACCCGTTCACTTTGATATAGTGGGGTATTTTTGCCGCCTGGCCGATGCCCGATACCAGCAGAACTTCGTGCGAAGCCAGGCAGAGTTCAGCCAGGGCCCCGGCCAGGGCTTCGCGGATGGCAAAGTTGCCGCAGCCAGGGCACCAGGCCGTTTCACCAATGATATATTGTTCAGCTTTACAGGTCATTTTGCACCTCCTCTACAATCTCGCGGGGCAGGAAGGGCCGCCCGTCGTATTTTAAAATAGAACTGCCGAGGGAGAGGCCGGTTTCCCTGCGGATCAGGGCGGACAGCTGTCCCCTTGAATTATTCTCGATGCAGTAGCTCTTTTCCACTTCAGCAAGCAGGCCGGAAAGCCTTTTTTGAGGCAATGGCCACAGGTCGCTGAAGTGCAGCATGGCCGCCTTTCTGCCCAGGGCAGCCAGGGCATCGACAGCTTCCCGGATCACCCCGTAGGTGGAACCCCAGCCTACTAAGAGCACCTCCGGGTGGGGATCACCGTAAAGATCAGGTTCGTCCATTTCTTCGGCCAGGGCTTTATGCTTACGCAACCTTTTTTCAACCATGGCCCGCCTGGTGGAGGCGTCTTCGATGATATTGCCGTTTTCATCATGTTCATCGCTGTCGACCAGGACCACTTCATTTTCAAACTGCCCGGGCAGGGCCCGCGGGGAAATTCCGCTCTCAGTGATCCGGTAGCGTTTATA
>PUKV01000012.1 GCA_003550645.1 Syntrophomonadaceae bacterium
CAACTCCAAATACAGCATTTATTATTCCCCAAACTATGTCCTTAATAATCATAACTGCCTTTTTCTATTCGCAATCAAGGAAGCTTAAAGATCTTAAAAGAATTAGTCGAAAAAGCCTGTATTGCTATATTGGAGGAGGAGTCGGTATTATAGTCGGTGCCTATAGTACTTTAATAGCCTTTACTATGATCCCGGTGTGGCAGGCTGTTGCCATTTTGAGTATTCAACCGCTTTTAGTATTAATTTTGTCAGGGTTGTTTTTAAAACAGGTGGATAAAATCAGTTATCGCCTGATTATAGGTGCATGTCTTGTAACATTAGGGGTAGTAAGCCTGAATGTTTACTGATTATAATAATCATCGGATTAAAGTAAGCGGTTTTAAAACATTTTTCAAGATCAAGGTTTGAATATCTTGATATAATTCATTTTTCAAGTTCATATCTCCTTGCTTGTTAGTTTTATTATCCAATACACACCTGTTCCCATCCGGTTAATTATCATTTTAGAGTTTCCCGGGACACAATTATATCCAAGATTTCTGCAGCTTTAAGAATTACACGAAAACACTTTTCCTTTTCTGTGCGGTAATTTTCTTTCAAGTAATCACAATCTATACTGCCCATTTTATCAACATAATTCTCCAAAAATTCTCGTGTGAGTTCCTTAATCCTGTCATCTTCATGTGCTCTATCCTTCACGTTCATAATACTCAACTCCCTCCGGGGGCTTTTTTAATTCCAGAGTATGGCTACTAAGGCAATAGCAAGAAGTATTATTCGAAGCATCAGTCCACTATCACATAATCCTTACAAACCACAAAACTCCTCAGGAGGAAATCCAAACGTTTTGATTTCTCAGGCATACATGTGCCACATTACTATTATCAGCAGGAGTAAATTCAAAAATTGTGAGCGAACGCTTAGGGCATGCTTCAGTTACTATGACACTTGGTACTTATTCTCACGTCCTACCAGACATGCAAGATAAGGCAACAGCTGAGTTAGGAAAAGTTCTCTTCAAGCAAAGAAATAATAACTCGCACACTATACGCACACCTGACAAAAAATAAAGGATTTTTGAGTTTCACACCAACCCCCAAAAACCCTTGTAAAATCAATGGTGCGGGCGAGAGGATTTGAACCTCCAAGGGAATGCTCCCACTGGATCCTAAGTCCAGCGCGTCTGCCAGTTCCGCCACGCCCGCAGGTTTGTTATTGGTAGTTTTCTTTTTCGTATGTATTATAATCGCTTTTTTTATGTAATTCAACTGTCGGTAGCGGGTTTTTCTTTATTTACGGTTGGGGTGGTTTGTTCTGTATCTTCACCCTGGCTTGCAAACTGTTTCTTGAAGTTTTCTTCAATCTTGAGGATTAGTTCATCTGTAGATTCTCCATCTTCGGGGTAAGTCGCCGCTCCCATGACCATTAGTAGGCTGTCTTTTTCTTTTTCCGTTATCAGGGAGTTGAATACCTGCTTTATTTTTTTGCGAATAACGGCGGTTCCGTTTTTGTCAGTGAAGGGCAATATGAACAGGTACTCACTAGGAGAGAGGCTGACGATAGTATCGGTGTCCCGCATAATTTTTTGCAGCTCTTCGGGATATTTTTTTTCAAGGTCGATCACCTTGCGGTAGCTGTTATCTTTGTAAACAGATTTGAAGTCCACTTTTTGAAAGATGCCGGCCAAAAAGATGCTGAGGTTGTAACTGCCCCGCTGCGCTCTTTTGATCTCATTGGTAATCTGGTGGTGGTAGTCCATGATCGATTTTTTATCCTTGATCTTATATTCAGGGGAAATGATCTTGTCTATCCTCAGCTTTAGTTTTTCGTAGTTTACAGGTTTTGCGATTACATCTTTAGCCCCCTCTGTATAGGCCAGGGCTACAGTCTCTTTATCAATGCGGGCACTGACGAGTAAAAAAGGGATCCCTGGAAAGCCTTTATTATGCTTTAACTCTCTTATAGCGGAGAGGCCGTTACCGTCGGGAAGGTATAAATCCATTATAATTAGCAGGATTTCTTTTACCGATCTATCTTTAATGTAATTTTGCAGCTCTTTAATGGAATTAAACTCTTCGATTTCGAAGGAATAATTCATTTTCAAAAAATCGGTCATGCGGGCCCGGAAAAGCGGTGAATCATCCACAAGAATCAGTTTGCCAGGTTCCGGCATCACTAAAACCTCCCCGTTTATATTGTGATACTTTTCAAAGCATATATTGTTATAGTAACTGATCCGGTATAGCCATCTAAGCCACAGGGGACGGTTCTGCCGTCTTAAATTCGGCTTAAAGTTAAGTTTTAAGGGGCGCTCGAATCGTTTCCCTGGTGACGCTTGTTATTTAACAAGGGCAACATTAAGATAGTTACCTATTCTATAAAGAAGGCACATTCCCTCTGTTTTTGGTACCGATCTATCAAGAATTACAATAAAACCGTGTTTTATGGCAGGAGTTCTTCTAATATTTACGAATATTCTAAGGTGAAGAAGGGCGGTAAATGCTATTGATTAAAACAGCCTTAGTGATTAACAAAAATTGTGGTATTGAACTGTTCAGGCTGCTCAAAGAGTGCAGCGAAGTCGATATTGTGGGGATTGCCTGCCCCGACGGTGAGATTGACTGGCTCACCGAGCAAGATCGTAAACATGCTTTTGTTACCGTAAAGCTGGATGAAGTTATGGGGCTGCCTGAACTGGAAACTGTAGTGGAAGCTACCGGTGATCCCCGGGTCAAAGAAAGCCTGAAAGAAAATTTATTACCCGGGATCAGGATCGAAGAGCTGTCTTCACGCTCAATCCTGAGCGCGGTGATCAATTCCCGGGAACAGCTGCTGGAAACACGCCTGGTCAAGGGTGAGCTGCAGACTATTTTAAACGCAGTGCAGGACGCGATTGAGGTTGTTGATGCCAGGGGGATTATCAAGTATGTCAACCCGGCTTTTACCAGGGTTACCGGAATCCCGGAAGAAGAACGGGTTAACTGCAACATTTTCGAAGTTTCACCGCACGGTGCTCTGGCCCAGTCCCTGATCCAGCAAAAACCGGTTACCGGTTATCGCACTTATGTTGGCGGTTCCGATGCCGATGTCATTTCCAACGCTTCGCCGATTTTTGTTGACGGTGAGTTGATGGGTGCAGTAGTCGTATTTCAGCCTGTGAGCGATATATTAAAACTGATGGACGAACTGAAGCATTCTAACACCATCATCGACAACCTTTATGACCAGATTGATCAACTTTCCGGCAGCCGTCTCTCTTTTGATGCTTTGACCGGGCAGAGTAAAGTTTTCCAGGCCACAGTAGAAAATGCCCGCAGGACGGCCCGCAGTGAGAGTGCGGTATTGATAAGCGGAGAAAGCGGAACCGGGAAAAGCCTTTTTGCCCAGGCTATTCATAACAATAGTCCCCGTAAAAAGCGGCCCCTGATTATAATTGACTGCTCGGCGGTGCCCGATTCGCTCCAGGAAATTGAGCTCTTTGGCTGCGAAAAAGGGGCTATGCCGGGGATTTTAAGGACCAGGCTTGGCAAAATCGAACTGGCCCAGGGCAGCACCCTTTTCATCAAGGAGGTCAATTCTCTCAACCCGGATCTGCAGGATCAGGTGGCCAGCATCCTGGAGAACCAGGTGTTTTACCGTATCGGTGGGGAACAGCCCCTTGCAATTGATGTGCAGGTTGTCGCTTCAGCCAGTGAAGATTTGATCAGCGCCTCCCTGCAGGGCCGTTTTTCGGAGTACTTATTCCGGCAGCTGAGCAGGCTAACTATAAATCTGCCGCCTTTGCGTAAACGTCCTGAAGATATTCCACTGCTTGCTGAAGAGCTTATAAACCGCCTCAACCGCAAGCTTGGTAAAAAAATTAGGGAGATATCCCCGCGGGCCATGCAGGAAATGGTGGAATATGAATGGCCGGGTAATATCAGCGAACTGAAGAGTGCTATTGAGCGGGCCATGGTTTTGGCCGATGGCCCGGTTATCGAGTATCATCAGCTCTCCCCCTACATCGGACGGCCAGGGGCCAGAGAACTGCAGGCATTTGATGAGATCATTCCCCTTGATAAGATGGAGCAAAAGATGCTCAAGTTGGCCCTGACCAGGTATGGTGAAACCCTGGAAGGTAAAAAAAAGGCAGCACAAGCCTTGAATATTTCCCTGGCAACTCTGTATAATAAGTTGAAAAAAATATAACGGACGGAAAAAATTATAAAGGAGGAACTACATTGAAGCTGTATGAATATTTAGGAAAAGAACTTTTCAATCGCTTTGACATCCCGGTGCCTCGCAGCAGGCTGGTTGAAAATCCCGGGCAGGCGGGAGAGGCTGCTGCTGAACTGGGAGATGTGGTAATTAAAACGCAGGTTTTAACCGGTAAAAGAGGTAAAGCAGGCGGGATAGCCTTTGCTTCCAATCCGGAAGAAGCAAAGAAAGAGGCATCCCGCATTTTTGATATGAGCTTCAGCGGTTATGCTGCTGAAAAACTCCTGGTTGAAGAGAAAATTGCAATTGAGCAGGAACTGTACCTGGCTGTTACCATCGATGGGTCAGCCCAGAGACCGGTAGTGCTTGCCTCCCTGGATGGGGGCATGGACGTTGAAGATGTGCCTGAAGAGCGGATGATCAGGTGGCCCGTCGATGTCAGTATCGGTATGCAGCCCTATATGATCCGGGAAATATGCCGCCGGATGGGGGTTTCAGGTGATTTGCAGAAAGAATTCCTCAAACTTTTACCGAAACTGTACAGGATGTTCAAAGAACTCGATGCCGAGCTGGCTGAAATCAATCCCCTGGCCCTGACCCCTGACGGGCTGATTGCTGCCGATGCCAAGGTAACCATTGATGATGACGCCCTTTACCGGCACCAGGATCTGCCCCGCATTTCGGAAAAAACAGACCTTGAAAAGAAGGCGGAAGAGCTGGATCTGGCTTACGTGGAGCTTGGAGGAGATATTGCTGTAATGGCTAATGGAGCCGGGATTACTATGGCTACACTGGACATGGTCCAGCATTATGGCGGCGAACCGGCAAATTTTTTAGATTTTGGCGGCGGAGCCGATGTAGAAAAGACTTCAAAGTCGTTGGAACTGCTTCTCGGCACCGACCCCAGAGTTTTGTTGATCAATATCTTTGGAGGGATTACCCGCTGTGATGTTGTGGCAGAAGCCTTTGTCGGGGTTAAGCAGAGTAAGGGCATTGATTTGCCGGTATCATTTCGCCTGGTGGGGACCAACGAAGAAGAAGGGCGCTCCATCCTGGAAAAAGAAGGCATCAAGACTTTTGAATCCATGGATGAAGCGGTCCGGCATGCCGTTGAACTGGCTGGTTAGATCCTTCCGGTTGACGGTTGTTCAGGAGCTTTTGTTTTTGCTTTAACCAGATCATCCTAAGAGTAGCTGTATTAAGGGAAAGGAGTTTATCATATGTCTATATATATCGATGAAAGTACCCGGGTATTGGTCCAGGGTATAACCGGCCGGCAGGGTTCTTTTCACACCGGGCAGATGCTGGCCTACGGAACCAGTTTGGTTGGCGGTGTGTCGCCCGGAAAAGGTGGCCAGGAAGTGGAGGGGGTTCCGGTTTATAATTCGACCTTTGAGGCCCTTGAAAACCATGACGCTGATGCCAGTATCCTTTTTATGCCGGCCCCCTTTGTTAAAGATGCCGCTATGGAGGCTCTCGATGCCGGGTTGAAATTACTGGTATTGATCCCTGAGAGTATTCCCCTGCATGATGCCATGGAGATCATGGCTTATGCCCGTCAGAAAGAAGCCGTCATAGTGGGGCCAAATACCTTTGGCCTTGTCTCTTCGGGTAACTCTAAGATTGGAATTATGCCCAACCGCTACTTTGTTCCCGGTCCGGTGGGAGTCGTGTCGCGAAGCGGAACCCTTTGCTATGAGATTGTCGGCCACCTGACTGATAGCGGTATCGGGACCACCACTGTCGTCGGGCTTGGTGGGGACCGGGTAGTGGGGCTTCATTTTATCGATGTTTTGAAAAAATTTGAAGAAGATTCGGAAACAAAAGCAGTGATCATGGTTGGTGAAATCGGTGGAAGTGCTGAAGAGGAGGCTGCCGCCCATATTTCTGCTAATATGAGTAAACCGGTAATCGCCTACCTGGCCGGGAAAAGTGCGCCTCCTGGCAAAAGAATGGGCCATGCCGGGGCTATCATCGAAAGGGGCCGGGGCACTTTTGAAAGTAAAGTGGAAGCCTTAACGGAAGCCGGTGTCAAAGTGGCTGATTTACCCACCCAGATTTCACCCCTGGTTAAATCTGTTCTGAAAAAAACCTGAACTGAAACCGGTATGATAATGCGGTAATGAGGCCGTTCAAATCAGCCGATCAGAGAGGAGGTTGCCGGCATATTGAGTGAGCAAAATAATAAAGAGAAATTGAACCGGGTCAAAAAGCAGTGGGAAGAAAAGGTAAACAAGGCCCTGGATAAATACCCTGAAAGTAAAGAGTTCAAACTCGATTCGGGCCTCAAAGTGGAAAAGGTCTATGACCCCCTTGCCCTGGAAGGGTTTGATTACCTGAGCCAGCTAAACTGGCCCGGTGAATATCCTTTTACCAGGGGGATTCAGCCCACCATGTACCGGGGCCGGCTATGGACGATGCGCCAGTATGCCGGGTTTGGCAGTGCCGAAGAAACCAATGAACGTTTCCGCTACCTGCTGGACCAGGGTCAGACCGGGCTGAGCGTAGCCTTTGATCTGCCAACCCAGATCGGTTACGATTCCGACCATCCCCTGGCGCGCGGCGAAGTAGGCAAAGTGGGGGTGGCCGTGGATACACTTGCTGATATGGAGATCTTGATGGATAAAATTCCCCTGGATCAGGTCAGTACCTCGATGACTATCAACGCCCCTGCCGCGGTCTTGCTGGCCATGTATATGGCCGTAGCCGAAAAGCAAGGTCTGCCGCTGGATCAGATCAAGGGAACGATCCAGAATGACATTCTGAAAGAATATGTGGCCAGGGGGACTTATATTTTTCCGCCAAAGGAATCGATGCGCCTGGTCATCGACATATTTGCTTTTGCCGGCGAGAAAATCCCTAACTGGAACATGATCAGCATTAGCGGTTACCATATCAGGGAAGCGGGTTCAACGGCTGTCCAGGAAATAGCTTTTACCCTGGCTAATGCCATTGCTTACGTGGAAGCAGCCATGAAAGCGGGGCTGGAAGTTGATCAATTCGCGCCGCGCTTGTCCTTTTTCTTCAATGCCCATTCCAACTTTTTTGAAGAGGTGGCCAAGTTCAGGGCGGCACGGAGGATCTGGGCTCGCTTGATGAAAGAACGTTTCGGAGCTGATAATCCCCGTTCGATGATGCTTCGTTTTCACACCCAGACGGCAGGCTGCACCTTAACGGCACAGCAACCTGATGTTAACCTGATGCGCGTGGCCTTCCAGGCCTTGAGTGCTGTTCTGGGCGGTACCCAGTCTTTGCATACCAATTCCAGGGATGAAGCCTTGGCTTTGCCCAGCGAGCAATCTGTCCTTTTAGCCCTGCGGACCCAGCAGGTAATCGCCCATGAAATTGGAGTTACTGATACGGTTGATCCACTCGGCGGCTCGTATTATATCGAAGAACTGACCGATCATATCGAGGAAGAAGCCAACCGCTACATCGAGCGGATTGATGAAATCGGTGGTGCAGTGGAAGCGATTGACAAAGGATTCATCCAGCAGGAGATCCAGGCCAGCGCTTACCGCTACCAGAAAGAGATTGAAGAGCAGGAGCGGGTGGTAGTCGGAGTTAACCGCTACACCGAAAGCGGTGAACAACCTATTGATTTGCTGAAAATGGATCCGGCTACCAGCCGGCGCCAGATTGAAAGGCTAAAAGAAGTGCGTTTAAGCCGGAACCAGGGCGAAGTGGCTTCAGCCCTGCAGGATCTGCGGAAAGCCGCCCAGGGTGAAGAGAACCTGATGCCTTACATCATGACAGCAGTGAAGGCTTATGCGACCCTGGGTGAAATATGTGGAGCCCTGCGGGATGTTTTTGGTGAGTATCAGCAACATGTTATTTTATAACCGGGTAAAAATATTAAGTGGATTTTACAGGATTGACTTTTGCAGATCCTTTTGAAAAAAAGGGGGAATAATGATATGACAGAAAAGCCGGTGCGGGTGCTGGTTGGTAAAGTAGGCCTGGACGGGCACGACCGGGGAGCGAAGGTAGTGGCCCAGGCCCTGCGTGATGCCGGGATGGAAGTGATCTACACCGGCTTGCGGCAGACACCGGAGCAGATTGTGGAGACCGCCCTGCAGGAAGATGTCCAGGTTATCGGGTTGAGCATCCTATCAGGCGCCCATATGCAGCTTTTACCGCCGCTTCTGGAAATGCTGCGCGAACGGGAAAGCCATGATATAATTGTCATTGTTGGTGGGATCATTCCGAAAGAGGATATTGTTTATCTCAAGGAAAACGGGGTGGCGGAAGTTTTTTCTCCCGGCTCCTCCACTGAACAGATTGTTGCGTTTATTAAACAAAAAATGGGAGAAAACCAGTAAGACGGGGGAGAGCATCTTGTTTGAAAAGATTGATCACATTGGCATTGCGGTGAAAGACCTGGATCGAGCGCTCCGGTTTTACCGGGATCAGCTGGGCCTGGAATTAAAGGAGATCGAAGAGGTCGATGAACAAAAAGTCAAAGTTGCCTTTGTTCCGGTCAGTGAAAGCAACCTGGAGCTGCTGGAACCAACCGATTCTTCCGGCCCGGTGGGTAAGTTTTTAGCAAAAAAGGGCGAAGGTTTTCATCATATATCTTTTCGTGTTTCCGACCTGGAAGGCAAGCTGAAACAGCTGCAGGAACAGGGAGGAGAATTAATTGATACTGAACCCCGTTACGGTGCCGGGGGTGCAAAAATTGCTTTTATACATCCCCGGTCCACAGGCGGTATTTTGATAGAGCTATGTGAACATTGAGCTTGAGAATAAGTAAGCGTTATAAATATTTTGCAGAAAGCGGTGATTGCAGTGGATGACAAGCTGAAACATCTGGAGGAAAGGCGAGAGCGCACGCTGTCCGGAGGTGGGGAAGAGCGAATTAAGGCCCAGCATGAAAAAGGGAAACTTACTGCCCGGGAGAGGTTGGAAAAACTTTTAGATGAGGGCAGTTTTGTAGAGCTGGGCACATTTTCCCAGACCGGCCTGGAAGATGCCAGCAGTTTAGACTATCCGAATCCAGGTGAAGGTGTGGTTACCGGTTACGGGACTGTAGCCGGGCGCCAGATATATGTTTATGCCCAGGACTTTACCGTGGCCGGAGGGTCATTAAGTGAAGTCCATGCCAATAAAATATGCCGGGTCCTGGACCTGGCGGCGAAAAACGGCAACCCGGTGATCGGGCTAAACGATTCCGGCGGAGCGCGGATCCAGGAGGGGGTATATGCCCTGAATGGATACGGCAATATTTTTTACCGCAACACCCTTTGTTCAGGAGTTATCCCCCAGATTTCTGTGATCATGGGGCCGTGCGCCGGGGGAGCTGTTTATTCACCGGCCATTACTGATTTTGTCTTCATGGTTGATAAAACAAGCAATATGTTTATCACCGGTCCCCAGGTTATCGAGGCGGTTACCGGTGAGAAAGTTACCCCTGAAGAACTTGGCGGGGCTGCCACTCACAACGAAACCAGCGGTGTTGCCCATTTCTACGCTGAAAATGAAGAAGACTGCTTTGAACAGATTAGAAAACTGATTGCTTACCTGCCTTCCAACAATGTTGATGATGCTCCGTTGATGGAAAGAAAGGAACCTGAGCTGAGCCAGGAAGAACTGCTTACTATCATGCCCGACAATCCGAACCGCTCTTACGATGTCAAGGAAGTAATCAAGCGGGTAGTGGATGGCAGTGAAATGGTGGAAGTCCACAAAGGTTATGCTCCCAATGCCGTAGTGGCATTTGCCCGCTTGAACGGACAGACTGTGGGAATTATTGCCAACCAGCCCCAGTTTAAATCGGGCTGCCTGGACGTGAACTCTTCTGACAAAATTGCCCGGTTCGTCCGCTTTTGCGATGCTTTCAACCTGCCCCTGGTTACCTTTGTCGATGTTCCCGGTTATCTTCCCGGGGTCGAGCAGGAATGGGGTGGTGTGATCCGGCACGGGGCCAAGGTTCTTTATGCTTATTCGGAAGCTACTGTGCCCCAGGTTTCGGTAATTCTGCGCAAAGCTTATGGGGGAGCATATATAGCCATGAATTCCAGGTCTCTCGGTGCCGATATTTGCCTGGCCTGGCCTACGGCTGAAATTGCCGTCATGGGCCCAGAGGGAGCGGTCAATATCGTCAACCGTAAAGAGCTGGAGCAGGCCGAAGACAAGGCC
>PUKV01000052.1 GCA_003550645.1 Syntrophomonadaceae bacterium
AAACCGGAAAACAAGGGCAGTTCTGCTATACCCTGGGCAACCCCAACTGTAAAGGGGTTCATGAACGCTCCAGCGAATCCGGCACCGGCACCGATCAGAACTATCCCGGCACCGGTTAGGGAGTCAAACCCCAGGGCAAGGCAGAGCATAACCATGATTGGAATGAAGGGTAAGAACTCCTCAATTAATCCCAGCAAACCGGCACCCAGGGAGAAAACAAGCATCATTACCGGAATGATAAGCTGCTCCTTGCCTTTCAGGGATTTGGTTAATGAGTTAATACCTCTGTGAATAGCGCCGGTTTTATTGATAATGCCAAAAGCTCCACCGACAATGAAAATAAAAAATACAATTAATTGTACTTCACCCAGACCCTTGGGAATAGCCTGTAGAATGCCAAAAGGCCCTACCGGATTTCTTTCTACGATCTGGTATGAGTCAGGATCTACTACTGTCCTGCCTTCAACCTCCATCCTGTCATACTGTCCCGGAGTAGCAATGTAGGTGAAGATGGCGGCAATGATAATAACGATAAAAAGCAAAACCAGGACATGGGGAAATTTAAACTTACTTTTCTTGGTTGATTCCGATGTGTTGGCCAGCAAAGTATAAACCTCCTTTTGTCAAATATGCCAGCAGCTTCAATTCATGGAGACAGTTTGAACTACTCTCAGTATTGGCACTTTACCGCACTCCGGGCCGGGGCTTAATACTTATAATGCCGATAAATTCTATCATTAATATTTTTTGCCAGCTTCCTTAACCGACCCTGATTACTGTGCCGTTATCACCTCCAATATATTTGCTGTTAGAAACAACCGGGTTGCCACTTACCAGCACATGGTCGATCCCTTCCGGGGGAACAGCAGGTTTTTCGTAGCTGGACCGATCGCTGATTGTATCGTAATTAAATAAAACCAGGTCTGCATCGTAACCGGCGGCGATCCTGCCTTTTTGAGTTAATCCTAACCTGCGGGCCGGCAGTAAGGTCATCTTGTTAACTGCCTCAACCAGGTCAAGGTGTTTTTCTTCCCGGACGTATTTGCCGATAGCACGAGGAAAAGCGCCGCTTGCCCGGGGATGGCCCTGTCCTGATCGCAGGAATCCGTCACTGGCGATCATTATTCCTGGGTGCTTTAGTGCTGTTATAATTTCATTTTCATCCATGACAAATGCTACTAGCAAAGTATCCGGGGCCTGTGAACGCAGTTCCAGGAATATTTCTTCAGTGCATTTGTGGCCCCGGTATTTGCCCTCGGTTACCAGGAGGGAATTATAAGAAATTCTCAGCCTTTCAAAACAGCCCTCATCAAAAACAGCGCTCCCGATCATGGTGCTGAAAGCGTTGTAGGGGTATACATCTGCTGATATGTCTACGCCTGCCTTCAAAGCGGCATCGAACATGTCCAGGGCTGAATCCATCTGGCCGAATGCGTTGCAGCTGCCAATATGGGATATTTGAAGAGGAACCCCGGTTTCACGGGACAATATAATTAATTCTGCAAGCGCTTCCAGGGAGCGGTCCGAATCGTAGCGGTAATGGGCGGATATCATTTTTCCGGGGTATTCTTTTACCAGCTTACCCAACCAGATTATTTCTTCTGTGCTTATTCCCGGTACATATTCCAGTCCTAAAGATACTCCGCAGGCACCCTTTTCCAGGTCGTTCCTGATCAGAGGAACCAGATCTGTAAATTCTTTATAGGAGATGGGCCGGTTTAATTCATGTCCTTGCTGTTCCCTGCTATAACCGTATCCGGAGAAGCCCACATAGTTGATAGGGATCCCGCTATTTTCGAGCAGGTCAAAATAACTGGTGGCACTTTTCTTGCAGGTATTTAATCCGCAGTTACCGCCGACAGCAGTTGTAACCCCCATTCGGGCCATATGTTCAAACATTTCCAGGTTTGCTGTTTCACCGGTTACCTCACTTTCATGCATATGAATATCAATAAAGCCAGGGGCTGCAATCAACCCACTGGCTTCAAATATCTTTTTGGCCTCAATATTTTGTTCTGAAACAAATTCAATTTTATGGCCCTTGATACCAATATTACCATAAAAACGGCCATTTACTGGATCTATGATCTCTACGCTTTTAATAAGTAGATCCATCATGCCTTTTTGGCTCCTTCCTAAATAACCATTTTATTATTAATCCTGTTGCTATCCCCTTTACCAGTAGATATGTTCGTATAGCGAACATATAGTGCTTTAAATGAACATATACTAATATTAGCACAACTTTTAAGGCATGGCAAGCCTTGTTGAGATTATTTTATTTTTTCAGCATACATTTAAGGAAGTGGGACTGAAGTGGAAAAGAAAAATAGAACATGTCCTGCTGCTCAACGGCAACCTGTGTTTGGCAAGTAAAAACTAAATAGTTCGGCAGCTAAAAACTACATAGGTAGGAAAGCTGCCATCGTTTGGTACGGTAGGGGGTGGTTGTACGGGTTCCCCCTTCCCTTCACCCCTTCATCGAAGCCATTTACATCCCTTAGATTAGATAAAGCTTGGCTCAACCTACGGCTGGGGCCATCAAAGGATAATATATGCGCATGGCGAACCAGGCGGTCGATTAAAGCTGCTGTCAACCTGTTATCGCCAAGGACGCTATTCCACTCGCCAAACTTTAAATTTGAAGTTATGATCACGCTATGAGATTCATAAGCTTGACGATAACGTTAAACAGCAATTCGGCACCGCTGCGATGCAGCGGCACAAAACACGGCTGAGCAGATACAAAAATTATTTTAAACCATGTACCTGGTGATTTCATCTTTATATTTAAACAGCATTTCCTTAAACTCTTCAATCTTTTTCTTGTAGTCATCATTTTTTAAAAAGGATATAGCCACGCAACTCCTGACCGAACCGTCCGGGCTTGGTATGGGTACTCCTACTCCGACTGCATATCGGAAGGTTTCTTCGTCACTGATTACATATCCCTGTTTCCTGATCTGCTGGTATTCTTTTAAAATCTCTTCCTTTTCTGTCAGGGTATTGATACAAACTTTTTCAAATGTCATTTCGTCAAGCATTTTACTGACCCGATCCTGGTCGTAATATGCCATCAGGCATTTTCCGTAACAGCCCCTGTTCATAGGGTATACCAGGCCCGGCCTGTAATTCATTTTAAGGGGCTGGTCGACTTCAATTTCATATAATGAGATTACTTTTTCACCTTCTCTTATAGCAATTCCTACAGACTCCTGGGATTCATGTGATATTTTATCGAGTATGGGAAATATATTGTCTCCAAACTGGAAGCTGTTTAAGTAAACGGATCCCATCTCATAGGCCATTGGGCCCAGTTTATAGGTTTTATTTTTTTCTGTTTTTAAGACCAGTCCATGTCCTTCCAGGGTTCTCAAAACTCGATGCAACGAAGTCCTGTTTATGCTTGTTAGCCTGGCCAGTTCGGTTATTTTGTATTCGTGAGGTTCCCGGCATAACTGTTTAAAGATCCTGGCTGTTTTATCAATACTGGTTAACGATTCATAATCATTTGTTGCCATTACAACACTCCTTACTGGTAACTGTGATTAGTTTAACATATTCCTTGTATTTGTAAATTCTTTTGATATCGGTTTTTTTTGACTCCCCTTCCTATAAACTATATACTTATTTTAATGGATTGATTCAAATCAGCAGAAATATTTGTGTAGCAAAGTATGACAGGTGGCTGTAGATGAAGAAATATTCGATTGAACATGAGGGCCATATTATCCCCTTTGTTATCCAGAGGAAAAATGTAAAAAATATAAACTTAAGAGTTAGTCAGGATGCTTCAGTGGTTGTTTCCGCCCATGACCGGGTGCCCTTTGAACTTATAAAAAGCTTTGTGTATCAAAAAGCCCCCTGGATTATTAAAAATATCAAACGGTTTGAGCAAAAACGCCGCCAGGCCCCGGATAAAGAGTATGT
Organism: Syntrophomonadaceae bacterium; assembly: GCA_003550645.1. Classification (GTDB taxonomy): domain Bacteria; phylum Bacillota; class Dethiobacteria; order DTU022; family DTU022; genus B1SED10-74M. Next base: position 3,931 of record PUKV01000052.1, read on the forward strand.
AAGTGGAGAGGTCTTTGCATACCTGGGCAGACCGTACCGCTTGATTGTTGAAAGGGCCTCGGATAAAGAAGAAGTTGCTTTGCAGGAAGGGAAAATCTATATTTTTACCAGGGACATCGAAGATTTTACCAAAAAGGCACAATTACTTGGCTCCTGGTATAAGGCGCAGGCTGAAACTGTATTCCAGGATTCCCTGGGTCGTATGCTGGTGTTATTAAACCGGTTTTTTGAGCTTGAAAGGCCTAAATTAACCATAAGAACCATGAAAACCAGGTGGGGATCCTGTTCATGGAATAAGCAAAAAATAACGTTAAACAACAAATTGATTGAATTTCCCCTGGAGTGTATAGATTATGTGGTTTTGCATGAACTGGCCCATTTTAAGTATCAAAGACATGATGATGCGTTCTATGATTTTATGTCGGGTATAATGCCAGACTGGAAAAAAAGAAGAAAAATACTTAGAAGGCACTAGTAACTTTAATTTTTATTAAAGCACAGTTTTATCTGCTAACGTCAGTTTTCAACAATAAACTATTTTTGAGCAATTATTACCTGAAGAGCATAAGGGAGGGAACACTATATCGATACCCAGGAAGTTAAATTTTTTACGTAAATAACGAGTGGAGAGAAACTGAATCCTGAGAATACATGGAGATAACCAACAGCGGCACAGGTGAGGTGATGGCCAGGGCTCCCCGGTGTAAAAAGGAAGAAGTAAACCAGGTGGTTGAAGCGGATAAAAAATGCTTTTCCGGGCTGGTCGTCAACACCGGTCCAGCAGTGAGCTGATTTGATGTTCAAGTTCAAAACTAAAATTGAGGAGAATCTTGATGAACTGGCCAGAATGGTAGCTACCGAGCACGGTAAAAACATGGCTTAATCACGGGGTGATGTAATTAAGGCCATGGAAATTGTTGAACTGGCCTGTTCTGCGCCTTACTTGATGCAGGGTGATTCATTAATGTAGGTATTCCGGTGCCTGTTTCTTGCTTTCCCTTTGCCAGCCACAAAGGTTCATTCTTTGGTGATCTTCATGTTATGGGTAAGGATGGGGTGGCTTTCTACACTGAATCAAATTGTGTCGCCTCGCACTGGTTTACCGAGGAAGATCGCAAAGATACAAAGGTGGGGACCTGGGAAGATGCCATTCACAGGGAATAAAAGGAGCCGTCACTTTAAAAGCTCTACTTCCATTAGAAAGGAGATATGAAATGTACAAGGTAGCTTCACTGCAGCTGGAGATCAATGACCGGCAGACCAAGCAGGACCGAATTGATTATGCCCTGAAGCAAATGGAGTTGGCCGGGGATGCGGACCTGATCCTGCTGCCTGAGATCTGGAATACCGGGTACTTCAATTTTGACCGCTACCGGGAAGAAAGTGAAACCCTGGATGGGTTAACTATTACTGCTGTTGCCGAAAAAGCCCGGAAAATCAACTCTTTTGTTTTTGCCGGTAGTTTCGTGGAAAAAAGGGAAGGCAAGCTTTATAATACCAGTGTTTTGCTGGACAACCGCGGCAAAAATATTGGTAGTTATCGGAAGATCCATCTTTTTGGTTATGGGTCCCGGGAAAAAGAACTGCTGAGCCCGGGTGAAGAAGCGGTTGTGGTTAATACCGAACTTGGTGCCCTGGGTTTGTCAACCTGTTACGATCTGCGCTTTCCTGAATTATACCGCCATATGCTTGACCTGGGTGCGGAAGTGTTCCTTGTAACATCAGGGTGGCCTTTTCCTCGCTGGGCCAACTGGATCGCTTTGAACCAGGTCAGGGCCATGGAAAATGTTTGTTACCTGGTTTCCTGCAATTGTGCCGGAGTAAACAGGGGGGTTGCATTCCTCGGCCACAGCTGTGTGGTTGATCCGAGGGGAATTATCAGGGCCGGCAGTAATGAGGAACCCTGTATTGTTTCAGGTCCTATCGATCTGGAAAGAGTACACCAGATCAGGAACAGCTTTTCCCTGTTGAAAGACCGGACCCTGAAATTTATGGACTGAGATTGATCAATAATGCTTTATTATAAATAGAGAAACTGCTTTGGCCCCGTGTATGTGAAGTAGCTTATAAGCAGGTTAAATTGTTACTAGACAGTTAGTACAGTTTGCAGGATGCTCTTGTATACGTGGGGTCTGTTGCTTTTTTAGCAAGTTGATGATAGCATAATATGTAAAGAAAATTTGCTTATATCTAACCCTTCACAGCTCTTTATAATAGCATGTACAGTGATTTTTTTGTGCTGCTGATTTTTTGTGTTTTATAAAAAATCCAAAGCACAACTATAATAAACCATGATAGGAGGGATCAAACCCACTTTAGTGGGGAAGATCATGCGCAAACCGGTTGTTGTAAGTGCAGTAAGAACTATTGCCGGCAGATATGGTGGAAGTTTAAGTAGTTTTGGTGCTCCCGAACTGGGAGCAAAAATTGTTGAAGAAGCGGTTAGAAGAGCTGGAATATCCGGAGAAGAAGTTGATGAACTGGTTTTTGGCTGTGGTTGGCAGGCCGGAATTGGCCCAAACGTTGCCCGCATCGCAACCGTTAATGGTGGCTTACCGTTCGAGGTCCCTGCATACACGATTAACATTCGCTGTGCTTCAAGCCTGCAGGCCACTATCCAGGGGGCTAAATCGATCCTGACAGGCGATGCCGATACGGTAGTGGTCGGGGGAACGGAATCTGCGTCAAACGTGCCTTACATTCTTGACAAAACCCGCTGGGGAGCCCGGATGGGCGATTTTAAAGCCTACGATGGTCTGCACAAAGACGGGTTTATGTGCCCGATGGCCGGTATGCTGATGGGCGGCACCGCCGAATTGCTTGCAGAAAAGTACAATATTGACCGGGAAGAACAGGACAGCTTCGCCCTGGAAAGCCATCAAAAAGCGGTAAAAGCAGTGGAAGAAGGGAAGTTTAAAGATGAGATCCTGCCTGTTGAAGTAGCCAAGAAAAAGGAAACTATAACCGTTGACCAGGAAGAAATTCCCCGGGCGGATGCCTCTATGGAAAAGATGGCCAAGCTCCCTCCTGTATTTAAAAAAGACGGGACAGTCACAGCCGGCAACAGCTGTGCCTTATCGGACAATGCTTCGGCCATGGTCATTATGTCCGAAGAAAAAGCCAAAGCGCTCGGTCTTACCCCCATAGCAGCGATTCGCGGTTATGCAGCAGGCGGAGTAGATCCCAAGTATATGGGAATCGGGCCGGTTAAGGCGGTTCCTTTGGCCCTTGAAAAGGCAAAAGTTAGCCTCGATGATATTGATTTGATAGAGCTTAATGAAGCATTTGCGGTTCAATACCTGGCTGTAGAAAGGGAAATGAAGTGGAACCGGGATATAGTCAATGTTCACGGCGGAGCTGTAGCTCTCGGCCATCCGGTAGGAGCTACCGGGACCAAGCTCATCACTACCCTGCTCCATGCGATGAAGATGTACGACAAGGACCTTGGTCTTGTCAGTGCCTGTGTAGGAGGCGGGCAGGGTTTAGCCCTGGTATTTGAACGTTTGAGCTAGTCTTGCTATCTAAAACATTTTTAGGAGGCTTGATTGATAATGGAAGTAAAGAAAGGTTTTGTTTTGGGCGCCGGCATAATGGGCACGGGTATTGCCCAGCTGATGGCCCAAAAGGGTATTGACGTCACCTTATCGGATGTTGATCAGTCGATTGTCGAACGCAGCCTGCAAAATATTGAAAAAGGCTTGCAGCGCCGTGTGGATAAAGGGAAGATGACCGAAGATCAGGTCAAGGATATCCTCGGCCGGATTACTCCATCCCAGGGGGTTAAAGACGCGGCTCAGGCTGACTTTGTTGTCGAAGCGATTATCGAGGATGTGAAAATCAAGCAGGATACTTTCGATGAGCTCGAGAGTGTAGTTAAGGAAGGTGTTATTTTAGCTTCCAATACCACGGCCTGCTCTATTTCAGAAATATCTTCAAAGGCCAAGGACCCCGGCCGGATTGTGGGCATGCACTTTTTTAACCCGGCCGTGGTAATGAAGCTGGTGGAAATCATGCCCGGGCTGGCTACCCGTCCGGAAGTGGTTGATCAAACCCGTGAATTTACCGAGTTTCTGGGCAAAGAGCCGGTTGTTACCGCCAAGGAAGGGATTGCCGGAATCGCCAGCCGTGTCCTGGCCGCCCTTTTGAACGAAGCGGTATGGGTTCTTGAGGAAGGCATCGGCACGGTAGAAGATATCGACAAGGCTTTGAAAATGGGCTCCAATCAGCCCATGGGTCCCCTGGAGTTGATTGATTTAATTGGTATTGACACCCACCTGGCCAAAACCAGGACCCTGTACAACAAACTCGGCGATGCCCGTTACCGTCCCTGCTACCTGCTGGAAAAAATGGTCCATGCCGGGTACCTGGGCCGTAAATCTAAAAAAGGTTTTTATGACTACACGGGAGAAACTCCTGTGCCGATGAGAATCAAATAAATGAAATATTTAAATACGAGGTGACAACGATGGATTTTAGTCTTAACGCCGAACAAGAAACTGTGCAAAAGATGGTCCGAGACTTTGTGGCCAAGGAAATAACCCCCTTTGCCAAGGAGTGGGATCAGGAAGAAAAATTCCCCTGGGATGTATGGAAAAAACTGGGCGAAGTCGAAATAATCGGCACTGCCATTCCCGAGGAGTACGACGGCAGCGGGATGGACCACATTACCCACGCCATCGTGGCCGAAGAACTTGGTTATGGCTGTAGCACCATGCGCGGCAATTACTCAGTCCAGATTTCCCTGGTCGCTAAAACAATTCTTAAGTGGGGCACGGAAGAGCAAAAGAAGAAGTATGTTCCCCGCCTGGCAACGGGTGAAATTATGGGTTGCTTCGGACTGACAGAAGCGGACTCGGGCAGTGATGCAGCCAGCCTTTCTACCTCGGCGGTGGAAGACGGGGATTACTATATTCTTAATGGCAACAAGATGTGGATTACCAATGCGACCTTTGCTGAAGTCGCTATTGTTTTTGCTAAAACTGATCCAGCAGCCGGTCCAAAGGGTATTACAGCCTTTTTAGTTGACAAAGATACCCCGGGTTATTCCTCTCAAAAGATCCATGAAAAGCTGGGTTTGCGTGCCCAGGATACAGGTGAGTTGATCCTTGATAATGTCAAGGTACCCAAGGAAAATATCCTGGGACCGATGGGGAAAGGGTTCCCGATAGCGCTGTCCGCACTGGACAATGCCCGCTTTACAGTTTCAGCAGGCTGCGTCGGGTCGGCCCAGTCGGCACTGGACACGGCCAAGGCTTATGCCAAGGAAAGGACCCAGTTTGGCAAGCCCATTGCAGGGCATCAGCTGGTGCAGCAGCTCCTCAGCAATATGCTCCTGGACATTGAATGCGGCAGACTCCTGGTATACCGGGCCGGTTACCTGAAGGACCAGGGAGTGCCCAATACCAGGGAAACTTCGATGGCCAAGTACTACTGCAGCGAAATGGTTAATCGTGTTGCTTACAACGCTATCCAGGTTCTCGGCGGCTACGGTTTTTCAGGTGAGTATCCGCTCGAAAGAATCTATCGCGACGCCCGCATAAACACCTTGTATGAAGGGACTTCCCAGATTCAGCAGTTGATTTTAGGCAATATCGAGCTGGGTATCCCCGCTTTTAAATAAACGGGTGCTGATAGTTAACGGTTGATTTGAGGAGCAGGTAACAAAACATAAGGGGGAGAGAGTGATGTTTGAATTATTGAAGCTGGAAAAAGAAGCTCCCCTGGCGGTTATAAAGATCAACCGCCCGGAGGTTAGAAATGCCCTCTCCAATGCCCTGGTAGAAGAGCTGGCTGAAGCTTTTTCCCAGGTGAAAAATGATCAAGAGGTAAGAGCCTTGATCATTACCGGCGAAGGGGAAAAAGCCTTCATGGCCGGTGCTGATATTAAGGAACTTGAAGATCGCGACTTCATAAAAGGCAGGGAGCAAACCAGGCGCCGCCAGGAAGTATTCAACATGCTGTGGGAAATGCCCATTCCTGTGATTGCCGCCGTAAACGGTTATGCCCTGGGAGCCGGTTTGGAACTGGCTATTTCCTGTACCCTGCGGATTGCTTCCAAGGATGCTCAAATGGGTTCACCTGAAGTCAACCTGGGTATCATCCCCGGTGATGGAGCCACCCAGAGGTTGCCCCGTCTAATCGGGTTTGGAAGAGGTATGGAGCTGGTTTTAACCGGCAGTATAATTGACGCTGAAGAGGCCTACCGGATCGGGCTGGTGAATAAACTGGTTGAACCGGCAGAATTGATGGATGAAGCTAAAAAGATGGCTCAGAAGCTGGCTTCAAAATCACCGCTTGCCCTTCAGTATGCCAAGGAAGCGGTCAACCGTTCCCTGGAAACAGGCCTGTATGAAGGTTTAGCTCACGAATCGTACCTGCATGCACTGGCCTGTGCGACGGAAGATAAAAAAGAAGGTGTAAAAGCCTTCATGGAAAAAAGAAAACCGCAGTATAAAGGGAAATAACCATAACTGTTTACGCAGCCGGTATGTTGGAGGATGAGTAGATATGACTAAAACTGAGAATAAAGATGTAGTAATCCATATCGACGAAACGTTATGTAAACGATGTGGCTTTTGCATCGAGTTTTGTAACACAAAAGTGTATGAAGCCGATCAAGATGGTTTGCCCTTGATTAAGAACCTCGATCAATGCACCAATTGCCGCCTGTGCGAGCTTCGTTGTCCTGATTTTGCTATAAAGGTGGAGGTTGTTAATAATGAGTAGACCGGAGGGGATTCAATTAATGGAGGGCAATCATGCCTGTGCATGGGGAGCCATTGATGCGGGAGCCCGTTTTTATGCCGGCTACCCGATTACTCCTTCATCTGAAATTGCTGAAGTATGCGCTCGGGAACTGCCCGCTTACGGTGGTACTTATATCCAGATGGAAGATGAAATCGGAAGCATGGCTGCAATAGTCGGTGCTTCTCTATCAGGAAAGAAATCGTTTACCGCCACCAGCGGGCCCGGATTTTCTTTGATGCAGGAGAACCTTGGCGTGGGCATATACCAGGAAGTGCCCTGTGTCGTGGTCAACATTCAACGGGTGGGGCCGGCTACCGGGTTGGCCACACAGCCGGCGCAGGCTGATGTGATGCAGGCCAGGTGGGGTACACATGGCGATCATCCCATCATAGTCTTATGCCCGGCTACAGTCCAGGAAATGTATGATTTTACGATCCGGGCTTTCAACCTGGCGGAACGGTTCCGGACCCCGGTTATTCTACTGAGTGACCAGGTGGTAGGCCAGACTTATGAAAATATATCTCTGCCAGATCCCGCATCATTGAAACTCGTTACCAGAAAAAAACCTGGGGTTCCTCCTGAAGAATACCTGCCGTACCAGCCTGATGAAAACCTGGTTCCTCCCATGGCAGCATACGGTGACAGGCATATTCTCCATGCTTCAAGCACCTGCCACTGTGAAACAGGGTATTCGAATTTTAAATATGGGACCAACAGGCAGTTGTTAACCAGGCTTAAAGACAAGATTTATAATTACCTGGATGAGATCATTGAAGTAGAGCATTTTGGGCCGGAGGATGCCGATGTAACCCTGGTTTCATTTGGTTCTGCATCCCGGGTTTGTAAGTATTTAGTCGGAGAAGCGGAAAAGGAAGGAATCAGGGTAAACCTGCTGCGCTTGATTACGATGTGGCCTTTCCCTGACCAGGAAGTGCAAAAAGCCCTGGCTAACACCGGAGCCTGCGTGGTGGCCGAAATGAACCAGGGCCAGGTAATAAATGAAGTTAACCGCGTCAATACCACCAATACACCGGTTCACCTGGCATCCGGTATTGACGGTGAGCTGATCAGGCCGGAAATTATAATGACAAGCATAAGAGAGGCGGTGAAATAATGGCAGTTAAACTGAGTTACCGGGAGTATTTTAAAGAAGAAGCGCTGCCTCTTATGTGGTGTGCAGGATGTGGGAACGGTATCTTGCTTCGGGCCATTACCGATGCGTTAGCGGACTTAGAAATTCCGCCCCACCAGGTAGTGGTTAGCACCGGAATTGGATGCTGGGGTAAAGCTGATGATTACATGAAAACGCATGGCTTCCACGGCAGCCACGGCAGGGCGCTGGCATTCGGAACGGGGATTAAACTTGGCAACCCCGATCTTCATGTAATAGCTTTGATGGGTGATGGTGATGCCCTGGCAATCGGGGGAAACCACTTCATTCATGCTGCCCGGAGAAACATCGATATAACAGCGATTATATCCAACAACTTTACATACGGTATGACCGGGGGCCAGTATTCTCCGACAACTCCACTATCCTATAAAACAACTACATCACCAATTGGTGTAGCGGAACCGGCCTTCGATGTTTGCAGTCTGTCCGAAGAATGTGGGGCTAATTATGTGGCCCGCAGTACGGTCTATCATGTAACCCAGCTGAAAAGGTTTATTGCCGCAGCTATTCAGAAAAAGGGCTTTAATGTAGTAGAGGCTATTAATACTTGCCCCACTCATTTCGGGAGAAGAAATATACCAGGCGATACGGTTGAAATGATGAATTACGTCAAGGAGATCAGTATATCAAAATCGCGTTACGAAAAACTGGATGAAGAAGAAAAAGCAAAACACCTGGTAACAGGTGAGCTGGTGAACAGAGATCGGCCCGACTTTTTAAGCGTGTATAGGGAAATAAACCCTGCTGCATCGGAAACCGGTCGGGGGGAGGGTAAATAATGAGTAAGAACTGGCAGATTATCCTGGCAGGAGAAGGCGGCCAGGGCCTTATTCTTGCAGGAAGAATCTTAAGTGAAGCAGCAATTATTGACGGCAACAGTGTTTCCCTGACTTCCAGTTATGGAATAGCCGCCCGGGGAGGGTACTCGGAAGCCCAGGTGGTTATTTCTGAAGGGGAAATATATTATCCCAAATGTGCCTCCCCTGATTTACTCCTTGCTTTAACCCAGCAGGCCTATGACAGGTATGCAGACAAAGTCACTGATGATTGTTTAATCATTTATGACAAGAAGGATGTTTCAAACAACAACGGCAAAAATGAAGTGGGCTTTGATTTCAAGGCAGCCCTGTTAACCCTTGGTAACTTAAAAGTAATTAATTCATTGTTTCTGGGAGTTATTTTAAAGCACCGGGATATTGTTTCCACAGAAAGTATGAGCGAATCTTTAAAGAAAAACATACCGCCCAAGATCCAGGAGATAAACCTGAAGGCTTTTCAATATGGCCTGGAACAATAATATGTAAGGTTAGGGGAAAAAAGTGCTGGCCATTTTTATTCCTGTTAAGATATCTCCATCACTTTTATTTGACTTGCAACTGGTGGTGAATCTAAGTCCTGCTACTACAGTCAATGATTAAGGCTGAAGCGGTGCCATGGGGTTGGCCCAGTCGTTCCGAAGCGCAGCATAGCCCGAAGGGGAGATGACGGAAGCATCCCTGTGGCTTGGCGGGTCCTAATCCATGACTTAAGTTCGAGAACATAAAAGAGTTATAGAAATAAGCCCTTCCCGGAATAAACGGTGAGGGCTTTTTCTGGCTCTATCTTTGGGGCTAAGACCTGGTGGCAGTTCAACTTGAACTTTGCCCTGACTTAATAACCAGGTAAAGGCCGATCAAGATGATTAAGGCACCAGCTGCTTGAAGGTAAGTAGGCAGTTCCTGGAGGACAATGAATGCGAGGATGGTGGCTCCGACTGGTTCCCCGAGGTATAGCAGTGAAACCAGAGAAGCGCGGACTCTTTTTAAAGCCCAGTTAAATACTGTATGGCCAAGTAAAGTAGGAATGATGGCCAGGGCAACAAAAAACAGGTACTCTAACGGAGGGTAGCCTGTTATGGAAATGCCGGCAAAACTGGCGGTAACAAAGAGCAATAAAGCTGCGACTCCGTAAGTTCCGGTAGCATAGATAGTAGTTGACAGTTTTTGCCTGAGGCGGCGCCCGACCAGGAGATAACCGGACATCATGCCAGCTCCTCCAAGGGCCATCAGGGCCCCTCTGAGCTCAGTAGATCCTTCCGCAAAACCAGTCAAGCTTTCAGCTGCTATAGCGGCGGTCCCTGCCAAAACCAGGGCCATGGAGGTAAAAAACCTGGTCGGTATTGCATCTCCTAAAAAGAGATACCCGGCAACAGCTACCAGTAAAGGGTGGACAGAAACCAGGACCACGGAAACAGCCACAGGAGCATACTGAAGAGATGATATCCACAAATAAAAGTGACCGGCCAGAAAAAAGCCGCTACCGGCCATTCCAATTAAATCAGATGTTTTTAAAAGCCGGATATCTCTCCATCGGACCAATAGGTGGGGAACAAGGATAAATAGAGAAAAAAAAAGGCGGTAAAAAGCAATGATTATTGACGGGGCGCTTGAGAGGCGGATGAATATGGCGGCGAAAGATATGGCGATAACTGCAGTAGTTAATGCGGCGCTCAAAACGAAACGGCTGTCAGCAAGGTTGTTGTATCTATGATTTAAATCCAATTAGAGACCCCCGTCCCAGAACTGGTATTAGCGTTATTTGAGCCTGATTAAATGAAAATATCCTATTGCCGGCCGGAAAGATTGTTACAGGACTGGCAATAGGATATTATAAATTGTATTACTATGCAAATCCGGGTCTGTTAAAAGTTTGTTTCGATTTCGCTTTCCTTTAGTAGTTCGTCGATGTGTTCCATCAGGATTTCTGTTTCTTTTTGCTGCCTCTCGCGGGTTACTCTATCTTCAATCATTTCTTTTTCCAGATCTTCTTTGATTTCTTCAAAGCTTTCGGCCTCTAATATGTAGCCGTACTGCTCTTCTAATTGTGAAAGCTGCATTTCAAGTTGTTCCCGGGGCATGTCGGGGTCCTCTTCTTCCAGCATTCCTGAGACCTGGTCATACTGACTGAGTACTTGCTGATACTGGTTTTCTAATTCCTCTTTACCTACTTCAATGTCCTCTTGATCAATTTGCTCTTCAGGGTTATCATCCAGGTATTCTTCCAGGTACCCTTCGATATAGGAGTGGATAGTTAGCTCCCTGATTATATCCTGGTCAAGTTCGTCCCTGGTGATATCCACCGTCGCCATTTGCTCCTTGAGCGCTTCTTCCCCGCCAAACTGGGTTGCGTATTCCTGGTAACGCTCTTCAATCTCTTCTTCGCTAACGTCAATATCCATTTCTTTGGCTTTTTGCTCCAACAAGATGGGTACAGCAAAATGCTGCTCAAACACATGTTCTTTCAAATCACTCAGCATATCCGCCATTTCTTCACTGTCCAGATCTACACCCTGCTGCATCTCGTATTGCATTTTTTGCTGCTCCAGGACCTGATTAAATTCAGCCCCTGTAATTTCCTCACCGTTAACTGTGGCTACTATTTCACCATTTTCAGCTGCTTCTTCAGGCTCAGTCAGGTCGCCAAAAACGCCCGTCAAGGCTGCTATCCCCAGCCCGATAATGACAACTGCAGCAATGGCTATATAGACGATTTTACGAGAATTTTTGATCTGTTTAATATCTTCGGTGCTGTCGTTATTCACTTTACACTTCCTCTCCGGAACAGGCTGCCGCCTTTTATTTCATTTTGTACTGGTTTCCATAATAACAAAATGATGAATAGTAAACAAGGGGGGGCGTGGTAATGTTGACATTCATTGAACAATTGCTTTAGAATTATTTTAGCAAGGGTTGCATTATCGTAACCAAAATCCTCCCATATCAATATTAGCTTTTTATAATTTAAGTTTTATGTAAACTTTTTGCTATATTTAAAGCTCCCCTTTTAATAATATGAAAAAATGAATAATAGGAGGTAAAATAAAATGATAAATCACATAAAAACCATGTTTCTGATGATCATTCTTACCGTAATCTTAATGGTAGCCGGTGAATTACTCCTGGCTGAAGGCGGAATGATCATTGCCTTCGGTATAGCGCTGTTTATTAACTTTTTTGCTTATTGGTTCAGCGACAAAGTGGCCATTACCATGACCAGGTCCCGTCCGTTAAATGAGAACGAAGCGCCGGAAGTCTACAGTGCAGTCCGAGAGCTGGCAGAAAACAGCAATATGCCCATGCCCCGCATATACTTGATGCCCACTGATCAGCCCAATGCTTTTGCGGCCGGGCGCAACCCTTCTAACTCCGTGGTGGCTGTTACTCAGGGTTTGGTCCGGATGCTCAATCAGCAGGAGCTTGAAGGGGTCCTGGCTCATGAAATGGCCCATATTCGCAACCGTGATATCCTGGTAAGCACCATGGCTGCAGTAATTGCAGGAGCGCTGATGATTATATCGCGCCTGGGAATGTACGGGATGATGTTTGGCGGGCGCCGTGAAGGTGGACACCCAATTATGCTGATAATCAAGCTGGCTGCATTAATTTTGGCCCCGCTGGCGGCAATTTTAATCCGCATGGCGATTTCCCGGACCAGGGAATATCAGGCTGATTCTACCGGGGCTGTTATATCCGGAAACCCGGAAGGGCTGGCCAGTGCCCTTCAGAAGATGGAAAGTTATGCCCGCAGGCGTCCTCTCCAGGTAAATGAGGCCGCATCGCATATGTTTATAGTTAATCCTCTTTCCGCCAAAGGACTTAGCGGGCTTTTCAGTACCCATCCCCCAATCCAGGAGCGGGTAAAGCGCTTGCGCAGCATGAACAGGTAAAGAACTCATGAAGTGTAAACATATTGTAAACAATGTAAATGTTATGCAAATAATCCCAATATAAGCAGGAGGGCTAATATATATCGAGAAGTAGTCAGCAACCAAAAAGTAAGGAGGAATTGAAAATGAAAAAAATCCTGACTCTCTTTGCCGTAGTGTTGCTGATGTTTGGTTCACTGGCTATTGTAGGCTGTGAAGAGCCCGCTGAAATGGAAGAACCGGTTGAAGAAGAAGAACTGTAGCTAATTACACTTTGGATCATAACCTTAGAACAAGGTTAACCCACTACTAGCTGCTACTGCTACAAGCAAGCAATAAAAATGCCGGGTTCGGTTGAAAAGCCGCACCCGGTATTTTTTTAATACGCCTGTTATGGCTGATATCGTTACAGGAATTATGATAGATTGTGCGAATTATAACAATAGGAGGGATGTAGATGAGTGATCGAATAATCGTTATAGATGATGATGAGCATGTTTGCGACCTGGTCAGGATTGCCCTTGAAGCTGAAGGGTTTTCGGTAGATGCCGCCCTTGACGGTGAGGATGGCATGAGTAAAATCAAGGATAATGATTACAGCCTTGTGCTCCTGGATATTATGCTGCCTGAAAAAGATGGCTGGGAAATTTGCCGTGAAATAAGGAGCAGTGATGTTAAGAATATCCCCATCATCATGCTTACAGCCCGGGGCGAAGAGGTCGACCGGGTTTTAGGTCTGGAACTGGGTGCTGATGATTATATTACCAAGCCATTTAGCCCCAGGGAAATGGTGGCCAGGATAAAAGCACTGCTCCGTCGGACTGATGAATACAATAAGTTAGAGGGTAAAATCGAATATGGAAACCTGACGATAGATTCATACAAGTACAATGCCAGAGTGGGCAATAATGAATTGGAGCTTACCCCCAAGGAGCTTGATTTATTAATACTTCTGGCTAATAATGCCGGCAAACCTTTTACCAGGGAGGAACTTTTAAAATCTGTATGGGGATTTGATGATCCAGCCGGCAGTACCCGCACTATAGATGAACATATCAAACGGGTCAGGAGCAAAATTCAACAATATGACCAGGAACATGCATATATTCATACGGTGTGGGGAATAGGTTACAAGTTTGAGGTGAAGTGAGATGATTAAGCTTCCCCGTAAACCGCGCACCCTGTTTGGAAAACTGATGCTTTCCCATTTGCTCATTGTAGCACTGAGTTTGATAATTATTGGGGTTTTTTTAACCTACTTGATTGAAGACTATTTTTTTAGCGCCCGCGAGTGGGAACTTGCCGGCCAGGCCCAGGATGCTGCTTACCTGGTTGGAGAAGATTTAATTGAGGATGATATAGCAGGGGTAATAAAGACTGCTGAAACTCTTGCCTATTCCATGAATGCTAAAATCAGGGTGCTTGATCACAATCGTTCTTCTCTATACACCTTTGATCCGGAAATGGATGAAATGGATAATGAGAGGGAAGAAGATGAAGGTGTGGGGCTTGAAGAAAGAGAAATAGAACATATCTTTAAAGGAAATATGCTGTCAAAAAAAGTTTACGGTCCCGTTTTACAAAGACTGCTGGTTGCCGCTCCTGTTATTTATGAAGAAGTGCAACCTGAAGAAGAACCGCATTTTGGAGGTTATGACGATAACCAGGAAGAACCAAGGGTAATTGGGGCGGTAACTTTGAGTGTCCCTCTCCGGGGAGTTGAAGAGACTATAGCCCATATCAGCCGGCTGGTCCTGTATTCCGGTGCTATTGGAGTGGTGATAGCGGCAATTTTTTCTTTTTCCCTGTCAAAAACCTTAACCCGGCCCCTCCAAAAAATAAATCGTGCTGCCTTGGATATGGCTGCGGGAAACTTTGAGTGCAAGATAGAAGAAGAACGTAATGATGAAATAGGCGGATTAATCAAGACCTTCAATTATTCTGTAGAACAGGTTCAAAAATACCTGGAAGAGCAAAAACGCCTGGAAATGCTTCGTCGTAACCTAGTGGCCAATGTCTCTCACGAGCTAAAAGCTCCACTTGCTTCTGTGCGGGGCTATTCAGAGTTAATGCTCGATGGCTATATCGATGAAAAGGAGAAGGATAAATACCTGAAGACAATCCTTGATAATTCTGTTCATTTAAGCCGCCTCGTTGACGATTTGCTGACCCTGTCCCACCTGGAAAGCGGCCAGTTGTCCCTGGAAAGAAGTGAAGTGTCTGTTGAAGCCCTGGCCCGCTGGAGCTTTGAAAGTGTAGCACCACGAGGAGAAGCTAAGGGAATAAGCCTCAACCTGGAACTGGAACAACCGATGCCTGTTTTATATGGTGACAGGCACCGTCTTCATGAAGTACTGGTTAACCTTTTAGAAAATGCGATTGAGTATACCGCAAGTGGTGGAAATGTTACTTTGAGTGTTAAAACCTTTGATTCTCAACTGATCATGGAAGTTAGCGATACAGGACGCGGAATACCACAAGAAGAACTCCAGTATATATTTGAGCGGTTTTACAAAGTGGACAAATCAAGGCGCAGAAGTGAAAAAGGCTCCGGGCTGGGCCTGGCCATCGCCAGGCAGCTGGTGGAGCTGCATGGTGGAGAAATTGAGGTTGAAAGCGAAGCTGGTAAGGGCAGTACATTCAGGGTTTTTTTGCCGCTGAACAAATAAAAAACTGGTGCAATTTATGAAAATGATATTATGGTATTAACGATTTATTGTTTGGAAATAATATTTACAGGAGGATGAACTAATGGCGCTGGTTCCATTGGCCGATCTCTTACAAAAAGCCGACCAGGGTGGCTATGCCCTCGGAGCATTTAATTGTAACAATATGGAAATAGTCCAGAGTATTGTTGGTGCTGCAGAAGCAGAAAGCGCACCGGTGATCATTCAAGCCAGCCAGGGCGCGATAAAATATGCCGGTTTGAACTATATCATCGCTCTTGTCCGCCAGGCTGCAGATGGAACTGCTGTTCCCGTTGTCTTGCATCTTGATCATGGCACCAGTTTTGAACAGGTAATGCAGTGCATCCGGTTTGGTTTTACCTCAGTAATGTATGACGGGTCCAGTTTGCCTTTGGAGGAAAATATTGCCCGTACCAAAAAGGTAGTTGAAATAGCGAGAGTTTTTGGAGTATCGGTTGAGGCTGAACTTGGACGCATTGGTGGAACAGAAGATGATATCAGTGTAAGAGATAGGGATGCACTTTTCACCGATCCTTCCGAAGCGGAAAAATTTGTTGCTGAAACCGACGTAGATGCCCTGGCTGTAGCTATAGGCACAGCCCACGGCCAGTACAAGGGTGAGCCGGAGCTTGATTTTGCCCGCCTGGAAGAAATCAACCGCCGCATTTCGTGCCCGGTAGTCTTGCACGGGTCTTCCGGGGTTCCCGATGAAAGCATTACCAGGGCTATAGAGCTTGGAGTTCGAAAGATTAATATCGATACCAATATTCGCGAAGCTTTTGTCGGGGCGATGCGGGAAGCTCTTAATGACAAACCGGCTGAAATAGATCCCCGTAAAGTCCTCGGACCGGCCCGGGATGCTGCAACAGAAGTAATTAGAAAAAAAATTCGCCTTTTCGGTTCGTCGGGGAAAATGTAATCAAAATAATAAATCTTTTCGGTCAAGAAGGATTTTTTAAAGATATGTCGAAAGCTTATTAAATAAGGACAAATGAATAGCGTGCGGATGAACCCCGTGGGAGAGTTCCGTTCAACGGACGCCGAAGGTGCAACCCTCTGCCTGGCTGGCGGAGGGGAAACTCTCAGGCTTCAGTACCATTGGGGGACGTACCTCTGGAGAGTTCTCGCTGCAGGCGGGACACCGACGGGGAAAGCCCTTTATTTATTGTAAAGGTAGCAATCTCTCAGGTTATAAGGACAGAGGATAAGCCGAAGGGCTTCTTCTGTCCTTTAGTTTTTGTACAGTGCTTTAACTAAATTAATAAAGAAAGGAGGTTGGAATACTGATGGGTGAAACAAAGAAAACCCCGTTTTATGAGAGACATGCAGCTCAAAACGGGAAAATTGTTGACTACAGTGGCTGGCTTCTACCGGTTCAGTTTCCGCAAGGGCTGGTCGAAGAGGTCCACGACACCCGTAAACGGGCCACCATATTTGATGTTTCTCATATGGGAGAAGTGTCTGTGGAGGGAAAAGATGCGGAAGCTTACCTGCAAAAGATTTTAGCAAATGATGTTTCCAAACTTAAAGACAATGCCATAATCTACAGCCCCGTATGTTATCCAGATGGCGGGGTAGTCGATGATATCCTGATTTACAGGATCAACAGTGAAAATTTTTTCCTGGTAGTTAATGCAGCAAACACGGATAAAGATTACGAATGGTTCCAGGATAATTGTTCTGGTGATGTCAGGTTGCAGAATTTATCTGCAGAATATGCCCAGATTGCCTTACAGGGCCCGAACAGCAAAAGCATCTTGCAAGAGCTGACTGATATAAACCTGGCCGATATGAAGTTTTACCGGTTTCAGGCTGATGTTTCGGTGGCGGGAGTAAATTCGATTGTTTCTAGAACCGGTTATACCGGTGAAGATGGTTTTGAAGTTTACTGTAAAAATGACGGGGCCCTGACACTGTGGGATGCGGTATGGGAGGCCGGCCAGAAGAAAGAACTGCGCCCGGCCGGGCTTGGCGCGCGAGATGTTCTGCGGCTTGAAGCATCTCTGCCTCTTTACGGCCATGAGTTAAGCAAAGATTTAACTCCCCTGCAGGCCGGCTTGAACCGTTTCGTCGCTCTTGACAAGCAGGATCCCTTTATCGGTCAGGAAGCTCTGCAAAAGCAGAAGCAAGAAGGCTTTAACAGAAAGCTTTTCGGGCTTGAAATGCTTGAACGTGGTGTTCCCCGTGAAGGTTACCCGGTAATGGCCGGGAAAGATGAGATCGGTTGGATAAGCAGCGGTTCTTATTCTCCCACCCTGGACAAATTCATAGCCATGGCTTTTTTGGATCCGGAGGTAGCGAAACAGGGTGAAGAAGTGGATGTGGCGATTCGGAAACGAACATACCGGGCTAAAATCACGAAAATGCCATTTTACAGGAGGGATAAGTAATGAAATACAATGTTATTGATGGTTTAAAGTATACCCAGCAGCATGAATGGGCTCGTCCGGAAGATGGCACCGCCGTAGTGGGGCTATCCGATTATGCCCAGGATAAGCTGGGGGAAATTGTTTTTGTTGAGCTACCTGATGTTGGTGCTGAAGTTGAAGCGGGAAAAAGTGCCGCGGTTATAGAATCGGTTAAAGCAGTTGCCGATCTTTATGCACCTGTTGACGGCAAAGTGACCGAGGTTAATGAAGCCCTGCTTGATCAGCCGGAAGTGATTAACCAGGATCCATACGGTGAAGGCTGGGTTTTTAAGGTGGAGGTTAAAGATGAAAGCCAGCTGGATAAGCTGATGGATAAGCCTGCTTACGAAGAGTTTATCATCAAGGAAGAAGAGGAGGAATAAACAATGGGAGGTAAGCATTACCTGCCTCTAACCGACGAAGACCGGCGCGAAATGCTGAAAAAAATCGGGGTCAATTCCATTGAAGATCTTTTCAGCGATATTCCTGAAGAGGTGCGTTTAACGAAAGACCTTGATCTGCCGCCGGCCATGTCGGAACTGGAAGCAGTCAAACATTTAAATTCCCTGGCAGCAAAAAACAGGCACCTTAACAATTGCACCTCCTTCATGGGAGCCGGTGTTTATGATCATTTTATTCCTTCTTTAATCAAACATGTAATTGGCAGAAGTGAATTCTATACTTCATATACGCCTTACCAGGCGGAAATCAGTCAAGGAATTTTGCAGGCTATTTTTGAGTATCAAACCATGATCTGTCAGTTGACCGGGATGGAAGTAGCGAATGCTTCCATGTATGACGGAAGTACTGCCGTGGCAGAAGGTGCGATTATGGGCTGCGGGGCCACCCGTCGGTCGAAAGCCCTGGTTTCTCTTTCGGTAAGCCCGTTTTACCGGGCCGTCCTGCAAAACTACTTTAACAGCCGGGGCCTGGAGCTGGAAGAAATCCCGCTTAAAGACGGGTATACTGATTTTTCCAAGCTTGAAGAGATGCTTGATGATAAAGTGGCTTCAGTTGTATTGCAGCAGCCCAATTTCTTCGGCCTTATTGAAGATCTGGACGGCGTTGCCGACACGATCCACAACCACAAAGCATTACTGGTTGTATCTACAGATCCTTTATCCCTGCCTTTGCTCAAAGCGCCGGCCGATTACGGGGCTGACATAGTTGTAGGCGAAGGTCAGGGAATGGGTATCCCGCCATCTTTTGGAGGGCCCCTGCTTGGCATTATGGCCACCCGCCAGAAGTATGTTCGTCAGCTTCCCGGGCGCATTTCGGGGCAAACAATCGACAGCGAAGGAAACCGTGGTTTTGTAATGACCATGCAGACCAGGGAACAGCATATCAGGCGAGAAAAAGCTACTTCGAATATCTGCACTAATGAGGCCCTGGTAGCCCTGGCGGCAGCTGTTTACATGGCAGCTATGGGACCGCAGGGTATGCGCGAAGTTGCCGGGCAATGTTTGCAGAAAGCAGCTTATGCCCGGGAAAAGATTACTGCTGTAGACGGTTTTGAAGCGGCATTCAGCGGGCCTAGTTTTAAAGAGTTTGCAGTTAAAGTTCCCGGTAAGCCGGAAGAGTTAAATCAAAAACTGCTCCAGAAAGATATTCTCGGAGGCGTTGACATTTCTCCATTTTATCCTGAACTGGAGAACACCATGCTTTTTGCCGTAACTGAGAAACGGACCCGTGAAGAAATAGATACCCTGGTCCGGGAACTGGAGGGATGGAAATGAGAAAACAAAAAGCCCTGCTTTTTGAAATGGGACGTGCCGGACGATGTGGATACTCTCTGCCTTCAAATGATGTGCCTGAGAAATCTTTAAGCGAGCTGCTGCCGAAAAATGTGCAGCGTGAAGAGCAATTGGAGTTGCCGGAACTCTCAGAAGTGGAAGTGATTCGTCATTTCACTGAACTGTCTACCCGCAATTTTGGAGTCGACACCGGCTTTTATCCCCTGGGATCCTGTACCATGAAATATAATCCCAAGGTAAATGAAGAAGTGGCGGCCCTGCCAGGTTTTACCCATATGCATCCCTGCCAGCCCGAACATACCGTGCAGGGAGCCCTGGAACTGTACTACAATATGGAGCAGCATTTAAAAGAGGTAACCGGTATGGATAGATTTACTATGCAGCCGGCTGCGGGAGCCCACGGAGAGTTGACCGGCCTGATGGTTATCCAGGCTTATCACCGTCACCGTGGCGATCACCAGCGTAACAAAGTGCTTGTTCCTGTTACAGCACACGGTACCAACCCGGCTACAGTAACCATGGCCGGCTATGAAGTGGTGCAAATTCCGGCAGACGAGAGAGGCAATGTTGACCTTGAGGCGCTTAAAGAAGCGGTCGACGAGACCACATCGGCCTTGATGCTCACCAACCCCAGCACCCTGGGCTTGTTCGAAGAAGAAATTTTGGATATAGCAAAGGTTGTGCATGAGGCCGGGGGGCTGCTGTACTATGACGGGGCCAACCTGAATGCGATCATGGGGTATGTCCGTCCCGGGGATATGGGGTTTGATGTTGTTCACCTTAACCTTCATAAAACCTTTTCCACTCCGCACGGTGGAGGTGGTCCGGGTACCGGCCCTGTAGGAGTAAAAGAGAGACTGATTCCTTTCCTCCCGAAACCGCTGGTAGATAAAAAAGATGATCAGTTTTATTTTGATTACGATCTGCCGAACAGCATCGGCAAGGTTCAATCCTTTTACGGCAACTTTGGGGTCGTGGTTAAGGCCTACAATTATGTGTGCATGATGGGAGCTGACGGCCTCAAGCAAGCGTCAACTGATGCCGTGTTAAACTCCAATTACCTGGCTACCCTGCTGCAAGATAATTACTATATCCCTTATGACAGGATTCGGAAGCATGAGTTCGTTGTATCCGCCAAACCGGAAAAGAAGAAAGGGGCAAGCGCAGCCGATATAGCCAAGGCTCTACTTGACCGGGGCTTCCATCCGCCCACGGTTTATTTCCCCTTGATCGTGGACGAAGCTTTAATGACAGAACCCAATGATACAGAGAGCAAGGAAACCTTAGATGCCTATGCCCGGGCCATGGAAGAGATAGCCAGGGCTATTGACGAAGATGCTGAAAAAGTAGCTGCAGGTCCCTACTACACGGTTGTAGGGCGGCTTGATGAAGTCCGAGCGGTTCGCAACCCGATTTTGCGCTGGCAGAAAGAATAGTTGACAATATCAAATATTGATTTAGTCAAATAAATCTAGCCGCAGCAAAGCGGAGTGTCTACCTTTGCGGAACACCGCTAAACAGCATTAAACTAGAACAGGGGTGGCAGGAAATACTGGTTTCCTGCTCCCCCTGCTTTGTCTTTACTCTTATAATAAAAGTGTCTACCAGGAATAACCATTTCAGGCATGTCGGGAATTATGCTAAATGGCTGAGTAGAGACTATGGTATTAAGCAGGAGATGTAATGGGGAAAAATTATAAACCTGGTGAGCTTGAACTTGAGAATATACTGAACCAGGCCTGGCTGGCCAGGCAAGCAAACTTTGCTCAAAATATAGCTTTTAACATACCATCCAGAACTTTGGCGGTTAGTGTGACCGGTTCAAAGTGTGCCTTAAATTGCTCTCATTGTGCCGGTGTATACTTGCAGGCCATGGTGCCCCTGGATAAAGCCTTAAACAATAATAACAAACAGGACAAGGAGATACACAGTTACCTGGTTTCTGGAGGTTCAAATCACCGGGGCCGGGTGCCGTTGATGGAAAACCTGGAAAAATTGAACGAGCTGGCGAAACAGGGGCCTTTAAACTTACATACAGGCCTGGTTACAGAAGATGAAGCCCGTAAGCTTGCCGAGGTGGCGTCAGCAGTTTCATTTGACCTGGTTGGGGACGACGATACTATTGCTGAGGTATATGGTTTAACGGCCAGTGTGGAAGATTACCTGGCTTCTTACCGGGCCTTGCAAAAATATACCAGGGTTGTACCTCACTTATGTATCGGTTTAAACAGGGGCAGGTTTAAAGGCGAATATGAAGCCTTGCACTTCTTGAGGAAAGAAAAAGTAGAGGCTATTAGCATGATTATATTCCGCCCGACTGCTGACACCCTTTTTGGCAATTGTCAGCCCCCGCCTCCTGATGAGGTGGCCTACTTTATGGCTTCAGCCCGCCTGATGTTTCCCCGCACACCGCTGTACCTGGGCTGCATGCGTCCGGGGGGGCAGTACCGTGAAGTTGTGGATGTCTATGCCGTAAAAGCTGGATTCAACAAAATTGTCCTTCCTTCGCCTGCAGCGCGGAAGGAGGCTACCATGAGAGGTCTTTCCATAAATACTTCCGAGGAGTGTTGCTCCCTGTGATCCGAATATCAGCCGGTAGTGCAGCCTGTATGGGCTTAACCACGAACAAAATGGATGCTTATCCAACCACCGCCTACTTTTTATCCGGAAACAGCTGCCGGATGGGCTGTTCTTTCTGTCCCCAGGGCAGCGGCAATAATGTAATCCTGGACCGGCTGGGCCGGGTTAACTGGCCTGAGTTTGCCTGGGAAAGTGTCAAAGAAGGCTTACACAGGGCTGAAAAAAATGGAACCAGGAGAATTTGCCTCCAGTCTGTAAGACATGATATTGGGATTGAACCTTTGCTGAAACTGGTTAAAAGGTTTAAAGAGATCTCAGATCTACCCCTATCGCTGTCAGCCTGGATAAAAGATCAGGATGAAGCCACCGCCCTTTTTAAAGCCGGGGCGGATCGGATCAGCGTCTCTATCGATGTGGTTGATCCTGATCTGTACCGGACTTATAAAGGAGGATCCTTAGAAGAAAGGCTTGATTTGCTCCTCGGATGCGCAAAAGAACTGCCGGGTAAAATGAGCACCCATATCATTTGCGGGCTTGGTGAAAGTGAAAAGGAAGCGTTTGGTTTAATTGATAGGCTGGTAAAAGCAGGTATTACCATTGCCCTGTTTGCGTTCGTTCCATTGAAGGGCACTCCCCTGGAAAGGGGTTCACCACCCCCGGTTGAATCTTACCGCAGGGTTCAGGCCGGTTATTTCTTGCTGGAAGAGGCCCTGGCTGAATATGAATCTTTTAAATTTGATGAGCGGGGCAGGTTGATCTCTTTTGGAATACCAAAATCAAGGCTTCGAAAGCACCTTTACCCGGGTACCGCCTTTCAAACCAGCGGTTGCCCGGATTGCAACCGGCCTTTTTATAATGAGCGGCCAGGTGGTATAATTTATAATTACCATCGGCCTTTGAGTAAAAAGGAGAGAGCGGCCGGCCTGGAATTATTATTTAAATCTTTGCAAGAATAATGGTTAAGCATGAATGGCTCTGAATGATAATTGGAGGATAATGTGATGCGGTACCAATGGCGGTTGATCCTTGACCCTCCTATGAGCGGTCAGGAGAACATGGAAAAAGATCTGGAGTTAATGGATGAAGTAGCCACCGGAGAATGTCCGCCTACGCTTCGGCTCTACCGCTGGTCTCCTCCCGCCGTCTCTCTTGGTTATTTTCAGGATGAAAATGAAGTGGTTGATATGAAAGCCTGCCGGGACGCCGGGATCGATGTGGTGCGCCGTCCAACCGGAGGCCGGGCTGTGCTTCATGACCAGGAGTTAACCTACAGCATAATTGTACCGGAGGCTCACCCTTTTATAAATAAGGGTGGTGTTATAGATGCATACCGTTCTATCAGCCGCGGTATTGTTACTGCTTTTAACCTGCTGGATATCATTGCTGCGCTCACTCCGGAAGAACAAAGCAGGGCCGGGCTGGCTCCAGGATCATGTTTTGACAGTTCGACGGCTTATGAAATCCAGGTTGATGGGAGAAAAGTAGTTGGCAGTGCCCAGCTTCGCCGGGACGGTATAATCCTGCAGCATGGAGCAATTCTTTTCAGGCTACCCGGGGATATTTATAAGAAAGTTTTAAAGATCGATTATAGCCGCAAAGATGATCAGAAAGTTGAGCTGGGCCAAAAAGCAGCCGGACTGCACGATCTCGGTTATAATGTGAGCTATAACAGGATGACCCGGGCCCTGGTCAAAGCTTTTTCCATGGTCATTCCGGCTGTCTTCACCAGCCTGGACGGTGTAATTAAAAATAAGGGGGATTAGTATGAGCGATAAATATCAAGTAACGATTATTGGTGGTGGCCCCGGTGGCTACCTGGCAGCTTTAAGGGCTGCGTCCCTGGGCTTGAAAACCGCTGTTGTAGAAAAAGAGGCCCTGGGAGGAGTGTGCCTCAATCACGGCTGCATTCCGACCAAGGTTTTAACCCATGGAGCTTCATTATACCGGCGGATCCATTCGGCTGATGAATTTGGCTTTAACCTGGACAGCATTGAATTTTCTTTTTCCCGGCTCCAGGAAAAGAAAAAAGCGGTTGTCGAAGAATTAACCGGGCATATAGCCGAATTGTTGAAAAAAAGCAAGGTTGATGTATTCTCAGGGACAGCTAAAGCGCTTAGCTCGAGCCAGGTAGCTGTGAACACAAACAATGGTGAAGATATTACCCTGGAAACAGAGAATATTATCCTGGCTACGGGCAGTGAGGAAATATTTCCACCCACGCCTGGTTTGGATTTGCCCGGGGTGATAACTTCCTGGGAGGCCCTTGCCCTGGAGGAGTTACCAAAAAGCCTGGCCGTAATTGGTGGTGGGGTTATTGCCCTGGAAATGGCTTCTATTTTCCTGGGTCTGGGCGTGGAGGTTACCATAGTGCACCGCAGCGAGCGGTTTTTGCGCCGCATGGACCTGGAGATGGTTCGCCGCCTTTCCACCTATTTACGGCGGAGCGGGTTGCAAATAATGATGAACACCCCTGTAAAAATGATCGAAGAAACAGAAGATGGGTTAAAAATGACCGTAAACGGAAAGAAAGGTGACGAAACGGTCGAAGCCGAAAAAGTGCTGCTTTCAGTCGGCCGCAAAGCTTCTTTTGGCGGGCAAGATCTTGAAACCCTCGGAGTGGAGTACGACTCAGGCGGCATTAAGGTGAACAGTCGGATGGAAACCACTGTTCCGGGCATATATGCAGTAGGAGATGTCACCGCCCCGGGCTACTTCCTGGCTCATGTGGCTTATCACCAGGGCCTGGTTGCTGTCGAGAATATTGCCGGCCTTGATGCTCACTTTGACGGTTCTTTCGTTCCCGGGTGCCTGTTTACCGATCCTGAACTGGCCTGTGTTGGCCTGAGTGAGGAAGAAGCAAAGGAAAAAGGTATAGAAAACTTGCAAACCGGCAAGTTCCCTTTTTCTGCCTGCGGCAAAGCGGCAACCCAGGGAGAAGAGGATGGGGCAGTAAAAGTTATAACCGCCGGGGATGAGCAAAAAGTTATCGGGGTCCATATCCTCGGTCCCCATGCTTCGGACTTGATCCAGGAAGGAACCCTGGCTGTATCAAAAGGAGTCACAGCTTCTGAGCTTGCCGAACTGATCCACCCTCATCCCACCCTGTCGGAATCGGTTTGGGAGGCGGCTATGGCCGTTAATAAAACACCGCTTCATTTCGGCCGTCGATGAAAAAAGTTGGCTTGATTATCAACCCGGTGGCCGGCATGGGTGGGAAAGTTGGCCTCAAGGGTACCGATGGTCCCGAGGTAGTAGAAAAAGCAAGGGCAATGGGAGCCCGTCCGGAAGCAGCGGCAAAGGCAGTGTTAGCCCTGCAACCCCTTTTGAAGATTAAGGGCGAAATTGAGCTGGTTACCTGCCTCGGAGAAATGGGAGAGGATACAGCACGCCACTGCAGCTTTGAACCTGAGCTTATAAGCGGAATTAGCGAGAAGACAACTGCGGAAGACACTGAAAAGGCGGCAAAAGAAATGGTCGAGATGGGTGTTGATCTGCTTCTTTTTGTCGGTGGAGATGGCACCGCCCGCAACATTTTTAATGCCATTGGTGATAATTCATCAATGGCCGCCCTTGGGGTTCCTGCGGGGGTAAAAATACATTCAGCGGTTTATGCCACCAGTCCCCGCAATGCCGGTGAGCTGGCAATGCAATTTCTAAAAGAAGCCGGGCTGCCCGTCCGCAGGTCGGAGGTTATGGATATCGATGAAGATGCTTTCCGGGAAGGGCGCCTGTCTGCCCGTCTTTATGGTTACCTGCAGGTTCCATGTTCAGGGGAGTTGATGCAGCACTTGAAAATTGGAGGGGCAGAAACAGAAGAATCTGTCCTGGATGCTATAGCCGAAAACGTTGTAGAAAAAATGGAAAAAGACGTTGTTTATATAATTGGGCCCGGTTCGACTATAGGGCCGATCATGAAAAAACTGGGCCTGGATAATACCCTGCTTGGTGTAGATGTAGTAAAAAACGGCCGGCTCCTGGCCGGCGATGTCAATGAAAAACAAATCCTTGATCTAATCGAAGGGGAAATAGTAAAAATAATTGTTACTGTAATCGGAGGCCAGGGTTATATTTTTGGCCGGGGCAACCAGCAGATCAGCGCTGAGGTGATCAAGAAAGCAGGTAAAGATAATATTATTGTGGTGGCCACCAGGGAAAAGATTTTTTCCCTGGAATACGAAAGGCTGCTGGTGGATACCGGAGATGAGGAAGTAAATCAGGTGCTATGCGGTTATATGAGAATTATTACCGGGTATAACGAGGAGCTGATGTACCGGGTTAGCTGCTAGTGCCTGCATGGATAAAAAAAAAGTGTTATAATCGTTAGGTGGGAACAGCCTTGTATGTGAATTAGGCTCCCACCTTTTTAATTAAAGTGTAATTACAAAATTAAGATGACAGGAGATGTAATTGTTGCAGCTACTAAAAGGCGAGAAGGAAGAAATACTTGCCTGTGTTAAGGAAGTTCTCGGTGAAAATTCAAAAACCCATGAAAACCTGGTTCCCATCTTACAGCAGGTCCAGAAGAAACTGGGGTACCTGCCGGCGTTGGCCATGGATAAAATTGCCGAAGGGTTGCAGGTTCCAGCTGTAGATATTTACGGCCTGGCCACTTTTTATAACCAGTTTCGGTTAAATCCTCCAGGCAAACATGAAGTCAAGGTTTGCATGGGAACTGCCTGTTACATGGCCGGCGGTGATATAACGCTTGAGTCATTTGAACGCCGGATGGAGATAAAAGAAGGAGAAACAAGCGTGGACAGGTATTACAGCCTCGACCGAGTTGCCTGTGTCGGCTGCTGTACACTGGCCCCCGTAGCGGTTATCGATGATGAAGTAGAAGGCAAAGTAACTCCTACCAGGGTTGACGGAATTATGCTGGCTTTGGAAGAAGACAGGGAAGATAATACTGGAGGAAACTCAGGGCCGGGAGAAGGTGCTGATCATGAATAAAACTGATCCACAGGAAATATATGAAAAAATCAAGGAAGAAGCCCGGTCATGGGTTGATGCCCGGCAGGAAAAACCCCTGGTTATGGTGGGGACGGCTACCTGCGGCCTGGCTGCAGGGGCGTTGCAGGTTAAGGAAGATTTTCTCAAGGAAATTGAAAACAAGGGCCTCGACGCCGAAGTTATAGAGGTTGGATGCATCGGCCACTGCTACGCGGAACCTCTGGCGATAATTGCCAAACCCGGTTTTCCACCGGTTTGTTATGGGCATCTTGATGATGGATTGGTTCACCGGTTGGTCGAAGATTTCCTGGCTGGAGATGATCCTTCTTATGAATATGCTATGGCCGCCCTGGAGCGGAATGATGAATTTCCAACTTTCGAGGATTTCCCCCGGGGCGTTTACGAAGAAAAGCTGATCCTGGAGCACTGCGGGTTTACAGATTTTAGCAAAATTGAAAGTTATGTTGCCCGGGACGGTTATTCAGCCCTGGCAAAAGCGCTATCCGGTGATCCGGGCCTTGTCCTCGAAGAGGTGAAAGAGGCTAATTTAAGGGGGCGCGGCGGGGCCGGGTTCCCCGCAGGTAAAAAATGGGAAGCCTGCTTGAATAATGGTGAAGATGAGAAATATATTATTTGCAACGGTGATGAAGGAGACCCGGGAGCTTTCATGGATCGCAGTGTGCTGGAGTCGGACCCTCACCTGGTGCTGGAAGGTATGATTCTATGCGCATATGCCGTAGGTGCAAAGCAGGGCTATCTTTACATCCGGGCTGAGTACCCCCGGGCTGTTGAACATACCCGTAAAGCAATCGAACAAGCCCGGGAAAAGGGTTTTCTTGGTTCATCTATCCTGGGCACAGATTTTTCATTTGATCTGGAAGTTTTCCAGGGGTCGGGAGCGTTTATCTGCGGTGAGGCCACCGCCCTGGTTAATTCTATGGAAGGCCGGACGGGAATGCCCGAGAGCAGGCCCCCCCGCCTGGTTCAACAGGGATTTCGCGGCAAACCGACAGTGCTGAACAATGTTAAAACTTTTGCTTATGTGCCTTTGATTATTGGCAGGGGTGCGGAATGGTTCAAAGGTATTGGAAACCCTGAAAGCCCCGGTACTGCAGTATTTTCACTAGTTGGCAAGATTAACAATACCGGGCTGGTGGAAGTGCCGATGGGGACCACTTTACGCCAGTTGATTGAAGAGGTGGGTGATGGCCTGCCGGAAGGCAGTGCATTTAAAGCCGTGCAGATTGGAGGGCCTTCAGGGGGATGCCTGCCTGAATCCTCGCTTGATGTTCCCATTGATTTTGATTCTCTCCATGAAGCTGGAGCGATTATGGGTTCAGGCGGGCTGGTGGTTATGGACCAGGAAGACTGCATGGTTTCAGTGGCCCGCTTTTTCCTTGAATTCACTCAACATGAATCATGCGGCAAGTGTACCTTTTGCCGCCTCGGAACCAAACACATGCTCGATATTCTTACTGATATTACCAGGGGTGAAGGTGATCTTCAAACCCTTCAGTTTTTAAAAGAACTCAGCGAAGATGTCCGGGACGGATCACTGTGCAACCTGGGCCGGACGGCTCCTAACCCCGTCCTGACCACCCTGAGGTACTTTTATGACGAATACAGGGCTCATGTTGAAGAAGGGCGCTGCCCTGCCCTGGTTTGCCGTGACTTAATCCTTTATTATATAAAACCTTCCAAGTGCAGCAAGCTGTGTAATGTCTGTGTTGGAAGCTGTCCTACAGAAGCCATTTATACCAGGGATGATGGTTTAAAGGCTATTGACCAGGAAAAGTGTGTGAAGTGCGACAACTGCCGCAAGGCCTGTCCTACTGAATACGATGCAGTGCTGAGGCTTTCTCCTCCCGTATTGCCGGACGAAAAGGAGCGTAAAGCAAAATGAGCGAACATATAGCCATTACAATTGATGATCAGAAGATAAAAACCCGCCGGGGGGAAAAACTGCTCTGGGTGGCCCTGGATAATGATATTTATATCCCCCATCTATGTGCCATTAAGGGTGAGAAGAGACCCAATGCTTCCTGCCGCCTTTGTTTCGTTGAAATAGAAGGCCATAACCAGCCGGTTACAGCCTGCACCAGGGAAGTTGAAGAGGGAATGGTGGTAGCAACCAGGAGCCCCCGCGTGGATCGCCTTGTAAAAACCGGTTTTGAGCTGCTCTTGTCCGATCACAACCTTAAATGCCGGGAATGCCCGGCTAATAAAAACTGTTCCCTCCAGGTGATAGCCAGGAAAAGAGGTCTAAAACTGAAGCGCGATCGCTTTAAGCCCCTTGAAAGAGAGTTTGAGCTCGATGACAGCCCGGCTGAATTTGCTTTTGACCGCAGCCGCTGCGTCCTTTGCGGTCAATGCATCTGGGCTGACCGGGTTGAAGCCGGGGTTGGCGCAATCGGTTTTACCAACCGCGGTATAGACCGGGTCGTAACTACTTTTAACGATTTGCCCCTGGCAGATTCTATTTGCACTGAATGTAAACTCTGTGTTGATGTCTGCCCGGTGGGAGCTCTCTACTACAAAAAAGACCAAAAAGCCTGAATTCAAGGCATTTTTTTACATTCACCCCCGAATGTGCTATACTATTATAAAGTCTTCTACCGGGGTAGAAGACAAATATTTTACAGGAGTTGATTGGCCATGCCCGGATTAGTTGCCGTTTTTGGTGATAAGGACAATACGGCAGATCTGGATCCGCTGATAGAAAAAGTCAAGTTCCGCGGAACTTGCAGGGAAAAAGACTGTGATGAGGATTGTCAGAGCTTAGCTGTTTTAAATAATGCTACTCTTGAATACGATGAGGATTCCTCGGCAGCGCTCGATGGTTATATCGTCTTTTCAGAAGACGAAGGGACTGCCCTTCAAGGCAGCGAAGGCGAAAGTAAGTTTAGTGAACTGCTGCAAAAAGAGGGCCTTTCCTGTTTTAATAACATTGAAGGTGAGTTTGCCCTGGCCTATTTAAGAGATGATGGAAGCTGCCTGGTGGCAAGAGATCCTTTTGGAGTAAAACCTTTATATTATACGATTAAGGATAAAACCCTTTATATTGCCCCGGAAATAAAAGCCCTGGTGGACGTGGGCAGCCCGATCAAGGAAGCCCCTCCGGGAAGCTATTATGAAAAGGGGAAAGGCTGGATCCGCTATTACAGCCTGCCAAAAATGTTCAAAAAGAACGATCTTTCCCTTGACGAAGCCGAAGAAAAAATGCGCCACCTGCTGTGGCTTGCCGTAGAAGAGCGGATGAATGATGTTGACATTGAAGATCTTGGCGTATATTTGAGCGGGGGGCTGGATAGCAGTGTAGTGGCTGCTTTAGCTTCTGAAGTTGCTTCCAAACCAATCAATACTTATACGGTTGGAATAGAAGGAAGCCAGGATATTGAATATGCGGCCATGGTGGCAGAACGGATAGGTTCCAAACCCCATGTATACACATACCGCCTTGATGACATGCTCGAAGTTTTACCTTCAGTAATATATCACCTGGAATCATTTGACTGTGCTTATGTGCGTTCATCTATACCCAACTTTATTGCCGCGCGCTTTGCAGCACAGGATGGGCGTAAAGTAATGTTGACCGGTGAGGGTTCAGATGAAATATTTGCCGGTTACAGTTACCTTAAGA
>PUKV01000102.1 GCA_003550645.1 Syntrophomonadaceae bacterium
CTTAAAATGGAGGAAGTTGATTGATGCCCGGCCGGATCAATTCCCCGGGAGATCGCCCTGCCCCTACAGCAGGGACCAAGCGGCCCGGTAGTCCTGCTGCCGGGAAAAGGGGCCTTAGTGGTGACCCTGCCGGGTTATCCGCTTCTCCACCGGGCCTGATTGACCTGGCTGCCAGTTACCTGTTCCCCCGGCGGTGCCTGTTTTGCAGGGAGGTGCTGCCCGCCTCAAACCGGCATCCCCTTTGTGCGGACTGCCTGCAGTATTACAAACCGGGCGGCAGAATCTGTCCCCGGTGTGAAGGGTTTTTCCGGGAGCAAGCTCCCTGTTCCTGTCCGGTGGAGCAATTGTCCCTGCGCGGTTTATTTGTGATTGCCCTCTATGATTCGCGCTGGCGGCGCCTGATCCATGATCTCAAATACAGGAACCGCAAGGCGGTTATCGCCCCCCTGGCGGCCTGGCTGGCCGGAGAAATAACCTCCCGGGGCTACTGCAGCCCAGGCCTGGTCGTGCCCGTCCCCCTACACCCCGCCCGTGAAAAAGAAAGGGGTTATAACCAGGCCGCACTGCTGGCCCGGCATACCGCCCGCTATCTTAAAGCGCCTTTCCGTAACCTGCTGATCAAGGACAAGCAAACTCGCTCCCAGACTTCTATTTCCCGCCGGGAAAGGCAAGAAAATGTCCGCGGGACTTTCAGCTGCCTGCCTGGCAATTACACCGGGATGACGGTTCTTCTGGTTGATGATGTTTATTCCACCGGTTCCACCATGAAAGAAGCGGCATCTACACTGGGCCTTTCCGGGGCAGCGGTTTACGGTGCAGCGCTGGCCTACAACCCCTATACCAGGGTTTTGCAGGGCACCGGTTTTTATGGCGGCCTGGACAAATGGTAGGAATATGTCGAAATTATTTAAGGCAGGATTTTCTACTGGACTGGGGAATACTAAATGTAGTAATATAGATATCTATATTAAACGGGAGGTTGATCGTAATGAAAATAAATGTCCGCGGAAAAAACATCGATGCCACACCTTCACTGGTTGATTATGCTCATAAAAAACTGGGCAAGCTGGACAGGCATTTCGACGAAAATGCCGATGTCCAGGTAGTGATGAGCGTTATTCGTGAAGACCATATCGTTGAAGTAACCGTCACCCTGAATGGCATGATCCTGCGCGGTGAAGAATCAACCGGGGATATGTATGCTTCAATAGATCAGGTTGTCGATAAACTGGAACGGCAGGTTAAAAAATATAAAACCCGCATGCACAAGCAGAAGCGGCAGCAGGGTGTTCGGAACATGAATGAACAGCAGGCGGCAATTGAAGCTGAAGAAGCTGAGGAGGAAGAAAAGCCCCGGGTAGTCAGGACCAAGCGGTTCCCGCTTAAGCCGATGACTGTAGAAGAAGCAATCCTGCAGATGGATTTGCTGGGTCACAACTTTTTCGTCTTTGCCAATGCTGAGACTGATGTCATCAATGTTGTCTACCGCCGTAAAGACGGCAATTACGGACTGATCGAACCCGAATAAAGCTTCCCTTTTTGTCAGGCAAGGTTGGCCCTTTTGGTTGTCCGGCTTGCCGCAGTGAGAGGTTCCTGACTATGGACAAGAAAGTCAGCGCAGTAATTTTTGAAGGTTCCCAGCCCAAAAGCCGGGTTGAAGAAATGATGGTCCGGGTTCGCGAGGCGGCCCTGCTGGACAACCTGGAAAAAATGCAGCAGGTTCCCTTTCTTGACAGGGTCTACCTGCATACCAACCGGCCGGAGCTGGTTGATCCTGCCAAAGAACTGGGAGTAAAAGTCCTGCTTAATTATACGGGCCCGGATCAATTTCATTATGGCCGGGAACTGCAGGCTGCGGTAAAGCAGCACCGGTTGGAGAGAGTTTTTTGCCTGAACGGTGCAGGATGTCCCCTGGTAACAGTAACTGAACTTAACATGATCTGCCGCAAACTGCTCCATCGAGAGCAGTTTGTTTATACCAACAATACCCAGTCAGTTGATATGATCGCTTTTACTGTGCCCGAAAACTTCGACAGCGCCGAACTGCCGGCTAAAGATAACAGCCTGGCCATGACCCTGCGCGATCAGCTGGGGTTGGAAATGGAGCTCATGCCCCACACCCTGGGCCTGCTGTTTGATATTGATACCCCGGCTGACCTGCTGGTCTTAAGTGAAGGGCCTTTTGCCGGTCTGCGCACCAGGCGGGTCCTGGACAGCCTGGGGCTTGATGGCGGCAAGCTGGCGGCGGCAAAAGCAGTTTTAAAAGACGAGTATGAGGATGTAGCCTTGATCGGCAGGGTGGGGGCCCCGGTGATTGAGCGCCTCAACGCCCTGCTGAAACTACGCCTGCGGGTTTTTTCCGAGGAACGGGGCATGAAATCACTGGGCCGGATCGAGGCCGGGGAAGTAATCTCCCTGCTCGGCCTTCTTCTCGACCATGCCGGCTTGGAAAGCTTCTTTGATTATCTTTCCCGGGTGGCCCGCTGCGCTTTTATCGACAGCAGGGTGCTGATGTACCATTATAAATATAATTTCTCCGACCGGGAACGGTTTTTGTCCGACCTGGGCTTATGGCAGGAAATAGAGCATCCCTGGCTGAGTGAGTTTACCAGGCTGGCCGGAGAATGCCCTGTCCCGGTTATCCTGGGAGGCCATTCCCTGGTATCCGGGAGCCTGTGGGCCCTGACCTGTGAACTGGCCCCGGGCAGCGATTGAACCTGGCAGGACCGGCTTCGTCCGCTTGAGCCCACGGCAAAATCATGAAGACATATTTTACCATTAACAATCATTATTTTACCTTTTCCAGCTCATTATATTTGATACTATTGACTGTTATTCATAGCAATCTTGTTGTCCCGGTTCAGCTTGTGTTAAAATTAGACGAGTACAGGTAACTGACGCAATTACCGGGATTATTCCAGGCTGCCCCTGCCTGGCCGGGCGCTGTATTCGCCAGCGCCGGCCGGATTACCCGGATTGCTGCCGGTTTTACTAGAAATTGTATTTGATGATTCGGGTGCACCGGCTTTCAGGCTGCCGGCACTGCTGACTGGCAGGTTCTGCAGGCTTTTCAAGGTGCAACCGTAAAACGGTGTTATTATTATAAGGGAAAAGGAGATTATAGAGCTACAACATGGCTGCTTTTTTTAAGAAAATATTTGGCGATCCAAATGAAAAAGAGGTGCGCCGCTTACAAAAGTACGTAGAAGAGGTCAATGCCCTGGAAGAATGGGCTTCTTCGCTTCCTGATGAGCAGTTTCCCGAGCAGACAGAGCTGTTCAGGGAGCGTTTGCAGCAAGGAGAAAGCGAAGACGATATTCTTCCGGAGGCGTTTGCCCTGGCCCGGGAAGCAGCGCGGCGGCAAACGGGGATGCGCCCCTTTGACGTCCAGGTCATGGGGGCTGCCGTTTTGCACCAGGGCCGTATTGCCGAGATGAAGACCGGTGAAGGGAAAACGCTGGTAGCCACCCTGCCCGCTTATCTCAATGCCATTTCCGGCAAAGGGGTCCATATCGTGACCGTTAACGATTACCTGGCCCGCAGGGACAGGAACTGGATGGGCCCGGTTTATGAAATGCTGGGGCTTACAGTAGACCTGGTAGTGCAGGGCCTGGAACAGGAAGATCGCCGCAGCGCCTACCAGGCCGATGTTGTTTATGCTACCAATAACGAGCTGGGCTTTGATTACCTGCGCGACAACATGGTCCTTTACAAGGATCAAATGGTCCAGCGCGACCATCATTATGCCATTATTGACGAAGTAGACAGCATTCTCATTGATGAAGCCCGTACCCCCCTGATTATCAGCAGCAGGGTGGAAAGCAAGGAGGATTACGGCCGCTGGAAAAATGAAGTCGAGCATTTAATCCGCCGGCAGGGCAAACTGATTAACGATCTTTTGAATGAAGCCCGCAAAGACCTTGATTCCGGTAATGAAGAAGAAGCCGGTGAAAAGCTGCTTTTAGCCAGGCGAGGTTCTCCCAAGAACAAGAAGCTGATGAAAATGCTTAAGGAACCGGGTGTGGAAAAACTGGTGGAGCGGACCAAGCACCGCCTGATGACCGAGAAAAGGCTTCCCCACCTCGATGAAGAGCTTTATTATATCATCGATGAAACCACCAGGCTGGCCGATATCAAGGATAAAGGTTACCGGGAGCTGGAGCGGGTGAATCCTGAGCTGACTCAGATCCTGCGCCTGGGTAAAGCCAGGGCGGAGGAAGATGATAAAGATTATCTTGATGATGATGATCATGACGAACAGGAAGATAGGGAAATCGAATCTGCAGAAGAGATCGAAGAAGCCGGTCAGCACCGTCACTATTTCGATCAGCTGATCAAGGCCTATTCTCTTTTTGAAAAAGATGTTGACTATGTAGTCCAGGACGGCAAGGTGGTTATCGTTGATGAATTCACCGGCCGTCTCATGCCCGGCCGCCGCTATTCGGACGGACTGCACCAGGCCATCGAGGCCAAGGAAGGGGTGGAAGTCCAGGCGGCCACCCGCACAGTAGCCTCAATTACCTTCCAGAACTATTTTCGGATGTACGACAAATTATCCGGCATGACCGGGACAGCGGCTACGGAAGAAGAAGAATTCCAAAAAATTTACGGCATGGATGTTGTGATCATCCCTACCAATAAACCCCTGATCCGTGAAGAATGGTCCGATTTGATTTATAAGACCGAGGGGGCAAAATTCAATGCCGTAGTAGAAGAGATCAAGGAGCTGCAGCAGCGGGGTCAGCCGGTTTTAGTCGGG
Organism: Syntrophomonadaceae bacterium; assembly: GCA_003550645.1. Taxonomy (GTDB): domain Bacteria; phylum Bacillota; class Dethiobacteria; order DTU022; family DTU022; genus B1SED10-74M. The sequence continues at coordinate 4,760 of PUKV01000102.1, forward strand.
ACCATCTCGGTAGAAAGATCGGAAATGCTCAGCAGGATGTTAAAGAAAGAGGGCGTTACCCATGAAGTTTTAAATGCGGTTAACCACGCCCGTGAAGCCTACATTATCGCCCAGGCCGGCCGTAAAGGGGCGGTGACCATATCTACCAACATGGCCGGTCGGGGGACCGATATCATCCTTGGTGGTAACGCGGAATACCTGGCTAAAGAACAGCTGATCAAGGAGTTTAGAGCCGATTACCCGGACCTGGACGAGGACCAGCAACAGCGTTGGCAAGAACGGAAGGCCAAAATGATAGAAGAAGCGCAGAAAGATTGCAGCAACCAGAGGGATGAAGTTGTCGCTGCCGGAGGCCTGCATGTCCTGGGGACAGAGCGGCATGAAAGCCGCCGCATTGACAACCAGCTCCGCGGGCGGGCAGGACGCCAGGGCGATCCCGGTTCTTCCCAGTTTTTTGTATCCCTCGAAGACGACCTGATGCGCCTTTTCGGCGGTGAAAATATTGCCGGCCTGATGGAACGTTTCGGGGTTGAAGAAGATGTGCCCATCGACCATTCCCTGGTCAGCCGCGGGATCGAAAATGCCCAGAAAAAGGTCGAATCGAGGAACTTTGAAATCAGGCGCAACCTGCTTGACTATGACGATGTTCTTAACCAGCAGCGGGAAGTCATCTACAGCCAGCGCCGCCGGGTCCTGGAAGGCGAAGATATGCGGCAGCCGGTCCTGGGCATGGTTGACGAAATTATAGACCGCATGGTAGAAGAATATACGGCGGAAAAAGGCTTCCTGGAGGACGAAGATGCCAGGGCCTTACTGGAGCGGGCTGAAGACATGTTTGCCCGTAAAGGTTATATTGCCCTGGAAAAGCTGGTTGACCAGGAAGAGGAAGATGTTAAAGAACTGCTGCGGGATGAAGCGCATGCCTTCTATGACGAAAGGGAACAGGAACTGACCCCGGAAATCATGCGTGAAGTAGAAAGGGTGGTCCTCCTGCGCACGGTCGACCGCCACTGGATGTATTTTATCGATGTCATGCATGACCTGCGGCGCGATATCCATACCCAGGCTTACGGCCAGAGAAACCCGCTGGTTGAATACCGGATGCAGAGTGCAGAAATGTTTGAAGATATGATCCGCCAGGTGCAAAGTGATGTGGTCCGGGCTGTATACCAGGCAAGAGTAACCGCAGCCCCCAAGCGGGAAGCGGTGGCTACCGATATCAGGGGGCAGCGGCAGATGATGGCTGCAGTGGGAGGCGGCCGGGCCTCTGCTGCGGCGGCCGGATCCGGAGGAGCTGCGCCGGAAAAACCGGCCAAACAGGAGCCGGTTACCGTTGACAAAGTGGGCCGTAATGCGCCCTGCCCCTGCGGCAGCGGTAAAAAATATAAGAAGTGCTGCGGGGCAGGTTAGCTGGATGATTTTAATCTTGAAAGTGGTGGTAATATGCTGAAAGAGCAGCTGGAAGAACTGGCCCTTCAAAAGAAGCGGTTTGAAGAAATGAGGGCTTCTCTTTGAATATGATACCGGGTTAAAACAGCTTAAAGAATCGGAGGCAAAAGCCGGTGAACCCGGCTTTTGGGATGACAGCACCCGGGCCCAGGAATTTATGAAAAAGCAGGGCGAACTGCGGGAAATAATCCGTCCCCTGCAGGAGCTGGAAAAATTAATCGAAGAGGCGGAAGTATACCTGGAGCTGGCCGGTGAGGGACAGGCAGATGATAAAGAAGCGGCTGGTGAAGCTGAGAATATCTTAAGAGACATTAAAGAGAAGCTGGACCGTCTCGAACTGGAAACCCTGCTTAACGGCAAATATGATTTTAATGACGCGATCATTTCGCTTCATCCTGGTGCCGGAGGGCTTGAGTCGCAGGACTGGGCGGAAATGCTGCTGCGGATGTATAACCGGTGGTGCGAGCAGCACGGCTATGAGGTTGAGCTGGTTGACCTGCTCAGCGATGATGAAGCCGGGATCAAGAGTGCGACCTTTATAGTCCGCGGTCATGCCGCCTACGGTTACCTGCAGGCTGAAAAAGGCGTGCACAGGCTGATCCGGATCTCGCCCTACGACACCTCCAAAAGGCGCCATACCTCTTTTGCTTCCGTTGACGTTGTTCCGGAAGTGGAAGAGGAAGAGTATGAAATCAATCCCGACGATTTGAAGATCGACACCTTCAGGGCCAGCGGGGCCGGGGGGCAGCATGTAAACAAAACCGATTCGGCGGTCAGGATTACCCACCTCCCTACCGGGCTGGTGGTAACCTGCCAGAATGACCGTTCCCAGCACAGCAACCGTACCAGGGCCATGCGAGTCCTCCAGGCCAAGCTGGCCGAAATAAGCCGCCGGGAACAGGCAGAAGAGATTGATGCCGAAAGAGGGCACCAGAGGGAGATAGCCTGGGGCAGCCAGATCAGGACCTACACCTTCCACCCCTTTACCCTGGTCAAAGATCACCGCACCGGGGTAGAAATCGGCCAGGTGGATGCCGTGATGAACGGGATGCTCGATCCATTTATTGATGCTTATCTGCGCTGGAAAGCCAGGGGCAAAGTGCCTTTAAAGAAATAAGCCGATCAGCGCGGTTGAGCAAACATAAAAAGAGTTGTTAAATAATTTAAATGGAGTATAAATGAAGCTTAAGAAACCGCAAGTAAGCAAAGCAGACATAAAATTTTACTTTATTGACCTGCTCGGAATCATTGCCGGGTGCCTGGTTATGGCTGTCAGTATGAACATGTTCAAGGTGCCCAACCTTCTTGTGCCCGGCGGGATCAGCGGGATCGGGGTTTTTGCTTACCATGTGCTCGGTATCCCGGTTGGGCTGACGATCATTATTCTTAATATTCCCCTTTTCATTCTTTCTTACAAGATTCTTGGTCCGCGCCTGGTGGTGCAGAGCCTGGTTGGGACCTTTATTTTTTCCCTGGCAGTTGACTTAACCGCACCGTTTTTGCCCGCGGCCACCGATGATCTTCTCCTTGCCTCCGTATACGGCGGGGTGATCATGGGTATCGGTGTAGGCCTGGTTTTTCGCTTTCGCAGCTCCACCGGGGGCACCGCCCTGCTCTCCCTGATCCTGGCCAAGGTAACCGGGATCAGTCCCGGACAGGCCCTGTTTTTTGGCGACCTGTTTGTGCTGGCCCTGGCTATTTTTGTATTCGGCAGCGAGCCGGCCATGTACTCGGCCCTGGCCCTTTTTATCAGCATTAAGGTAGTCGATGCTGTCCTGGAGGGCCTCGGTTTGGCCAAACAGGCCATTATTATTACTCGCAGCGGGGCTGAGGTTAATGAAAGGTTGTTAAGTGAACTCGGCCGGGGAGTAACCCGGATTGAAGCCAGCGGCGGATATACCGGGGAGGGCCGTGAAGTATTGCTGTGTGTGGTTACCAGGCAGCAAACTTCCCACCTGAAAACGATTATCCATGAAGTAGATCCCACTGCTTTTGTCATTATCGGCAACGCCACAGAAGTGCACGGCGAGGGCTTTAAAAAAATGCAGCAGAATTAAAAATTCGGGCTTAACAGTTTTAATAATTTGCAAAATAAGTTAATATTATTATATGATTAGCAGGATAAAAAAAAGTACTGTCGAAATTTAAGGCAAACGGTATAATAGATTATGTAAAGTATGTAGAGGAAGGTTCTTCTGCATGGTCGAAGCAAAAAATTTGTGCATGAAATACGGTAAGGGCAAGCAGCTGGCCCTTGAAAATGTTAATTTTTTTATTGATCGTGGTGAATTCGCTTTTTTTGTCGGATCAAGCGGGGCCGGAAAATCGACCCTGTTGAAGCTGATTATCAGGGAAATCAAACCTACTGAGGGCGTAATCAAGGTATTTAACCGTGATGTTGGCCGCCTGCCGAGGCATCGGCTGCCCTACCTGAGGCGAAACATCGGGATGGTGTTCCAGGATTTCCGGTTGATGGAAGAGCGGTCCGTTTACGATAATGTAGCATTTGCCATGATCGTAACAGGTTCTTCCCGCCGGGAAGTGAAGCGCCGTGTGCCCCATGTCCTGAACCTGGTCGGGTTGCAGGACAAGGCCAAAGCTAAAATTACCGATCTGTCCGGTGGGGAACAGCAGCGGGTCGGTTTGGCCCGGGCGATTGCCAACCGCCCGGCGATGATCATTGCCGACGAACCGACCGGTAACCTGGACCCCGGTACCGCGCTGGATATTATGAACCTCCTGCGCAGTATCAATCTTCGCGGCACCACGGTACTGGTGGCCACCCATAACCGGGACATTGTGGACCGGTTTAGGAAAAGAGTGCTATACCTGGAAAACGGCAAGCTGGTCGGCGATGAGCAAAAGGGGATTTATACCAATGTTCATTAGCGGCTTTATATATATCCTGGGTGAAACCTTGAAAGGGCTTTACCGCAACCGCTGGATGTGCATAACTTCCACCGGGGTTGTTATGGTAACCCTTTTAATGCTCGGCCTGTTCATGCTGGTTAACCTTAATGTCAGGCATATAACCGAAGCCGTTAAGGAACAGGTTGAAATGGTCGTCTATATTAACGAAGAAGCCGATCGGGCTGCCGTTGAAGAGCTGGGCCGGAAAATCTTAGGGCACCGGGAGGTAGCCCGGGTTGAATATGTTTCGAGCGAGGAACATATGGGCCGCCTGCAGCAGCAGCTGGGTGGAATGCTGGAAGGGTATGACTCTGCTCTGGATAATCCGCTGTTGGCTTCGTTCGAAGTGAGGACGGAAGATCCGGAAGCGGTGGTCAGGCTGGCCGATGAATTTGAAGCCTACCCGGGTGTAGCGGCCGTATTTTACGGCCAGGGTTACGTGGAAAACCTGTTTGAAGTAACCAGGGTAGTCCAGGTAATCGGGTTGGCCCTGATGGTTGGGCTGGCAGTCACGGCAGTTTTTTTGATATCCCATACTATTAAGCTGACCGTGATGATGCGCAAGAGGGAGATAACAATAATGAAATATGTTGGCGCCACCAACTGGTTTATCCGCTGGCCTTTTCTCCTGGAAGGTCTCTTGATGGGGCTGGTCGGTGCGGCTCTGCCCCTGGGCATCCTTAATTATCTGTACGGATCTTCAATTGAATGGGTGGACGTCAACGAGCTGATGTTTATCAACCTGCTGCCCCTGCAAACGGTAATGGCTGAACTGGCCATTTACCTGGTCCCGCTTGGTACCGGGCTCGGTATCCTGGGCAGTATGCTTTCGATGGGCCGTTTTCTTAGAGTTTAGAGAGATAAGAGTATGACATTTTTCATCAGGGAGGAAAAAAATCATGCTTGCCGGAATTGGTACCAGGAAACAAATCTTTATCGCTGCCCTGCTCCTGCCGCTTGTTGTGTGCGTCCTGCTGTTTGGTCCGGTTGAGGCGGTTACAAATGATGAGATCGATACCAGGCAGGAAGAGCTTGAAGAAGTTGAAGAGCGCAAAAGAGAAGAAAAAAGCGTCCTTGAACATCGTCTGAACCGTGAAGCAGCGCTTAAGGAGGAGCTTGAAGAACTTGAAATTCGTATTGATGAGTTGGAGAAAGAGCAGCAGC
>PUKV01000223.1 GCA_003550645.1 Syntrophomonadaceae bacterium
CCCTAAACCTGCTGGGTGAAAATTTTTCCGAGATAAAGGACATATTCGGTGAACCGGCTGAAGAAGGTTCAAGTAACCGGTATGGGCCTCATAATTATATGAGCTACGAATTTAATGAAGGGATCGTCCGGTTTAACTCACCCCAGGGCCTGGAAAACGACACAGCGGTCGGGATCATAATAAGCGGCAACCACAAAATCCTGGGCGCCAGGGTGGGTATGTCTTTTTCAGAAATAAAAAATGTCCTGGGGAGCCCGTCTCACGGTCCGAAGCAGGGTATGAACGATTTATATTACATGGAGTACTTCCTCGGAGATGTGAACAACCGGAATCCGGAAATTGTTATCAGTTTTTCTGCTGAAAAAATTGATGGCCCAACCGTCGATGCTTTTATTAAATGGGAAGCTTTCGATTATGAAAAACTTGATAACACAATGGATTTCCAAATTGTAAGGCGGTGAGATTAAATGATTACACATGCTGTAGGGGATCACACCGTAGCCGGGACAGATTTTGATAGGGACCGGCTTCTCGGCCTGATAAAACAAAACCTGGCAAAAGAAATATCTGCCTATCATCTTTACAACATCCTCAGTATATACCTGGACGAACTGGAACTCTTTGGCGTCCGGGAGATCATTGATTCTGCATGCGCAAGGGATAAGAGACATTATAAATCAATGCTGAAACGCTTCTACCAGCTTAGCGGTACATTTCCTGCCAGTATAGAAGAATTTGACATTAAAGTAAAAGACCCTGCTGCAATGTTTTCAGCTGTCCATTTAAATATAAAAGAAGCTTTCGAGAAAACAGTTGAGATCAAGCAAAGTACTGTATTAGGTTACACCCGGATTTGCAACATAACCCTGGGCAGGGATCGCAAAACATATCTTTTGGCTTTAAGCATTCTCAACGAAGAATTGGAGCTTAAAACATGGTTTTCCCAGTTCATGGATGCAAGGTATCCCGAGATCGACTTAAGCAATCCACTTATATAAGAATAGGAGGTCGAAAAACATGGAAAGTGTCGGTGAATTGTTATTGACCAAAAATGGTTATGAAAAGCTTGAAAATGAGCTGATGCATTTAAAAACAATTAAACGGGTAGAAATAACCGGACAACTTAAAGAAGCGCTGTCTTATGGAGACATCGTTGATAATTCTGAATATGAAGATGCGAAGAACAACCAGGCTTTTGTGGAAGGCAGGATAATTACCATTGAAAAACTGCTCTATAACGCCCGGCTTCTGGAAAAAGATAACAATAACGGGCACTATTTTGTACTGGGCTCTACTGTAAGGCTAAAGTGTTTAGACACTAATACTGTCAACGTGTACAGCATCGTCAGCACGGCCGAATCAAATCCATTTGAAAATAGAATTTCCGATGAATCTCCGGTAGGAAAATCCGTTTTAGGATCGGTTGTAGGTGACCGGGTTAAAGTTAAAGCACCGGCCGGCATTTTTTATTACAAAATAGAGGATCTCCAGTAAAATACCATTTAATTTAAATGGATAAAATAGCTTATGGAAAGGAGGTTAAGAAATGATGCGAACTAAGAACAAAATAGTTTCACAAAAACCATTAGAGGAGGTGTTTCCCATTAATATTAACAATTTCGTATGGCAGTATCTTTTGATAGTCGCCCTGGTATTAATGTTGGCCGGGTTTATAACAGGCTGTGAGCCTGAAGAAGCTGTTCCACCCGAAGAAACTGAAGTGAACGTTACAGCAGGCGAAGGTTACTTCGATCCTGATGTTATTACAATTGACCAGGGACAGGAGTTAACCGTAGTGGTTGAAAACGTAACCGAGGAAGACCATACGTTCACTATCGATGAACTTGATGTTGATGTTAGCCTTGCACCCGGGGCACAAGAAGAAGTCACTTTTACAGCAGCAGAAGAAGGCAGCTTTGAATTCTACTGTGATGAACCCGGGCATCGTGATGCTGGAATGTATGGATACTTAGAAGTAGGTGATCCGGTTGCACCTGATGACAACGATGAGCCCTATGATGACGATGATAATAACGGAGTATATTAGTCACTGAGGTTTTGGTCGAACCCGCAGGCATAGCCGGGATACTGGACGGTGTAATGGAACACCTGGCAATTAACATCAACCAGGGTCTCGTTACAACCTGGCGTCGCGGTACTTTTACTCAGCATACTGTAAAACTTTAAAAGTACCGCGACAGTCCCGGAGTTGGTTGTGGAGAAGAATTTGACTTTATTGTTATTGGCAGTAGAGGTTTAGGTGGGTTGAAAAAACCTTTTCTGGGAAGTGTCAGTAATGCAGTAGTCCAACAAGCAGAAAAGTGTTCAGTAATTGTCGTAAGATAAGTGGAGTATATTTAACCAGGCCTAAGATTAAAAATGAAAAGGAGATGATTATTAATGAGTGTTATCGGCAACCATGTCCAATCTGCCGACTGGAAATCTGAAAAACATGTCCCGGTAATAGAAGTAAAGGAGCCGGCCAAAAAGGGAGAGCCACTTGAAGTTACTTTAAGTGTGGGGGCGGAAATCCCCCATCCCCATACAACAGAACATCATATACGCAATATTCAACTGTATTTTAAGCCAGAAGATGAAAAGTTTATCATTCATCTGGGAACATTCCAATTTGAAGCGCATGGAGAATCTGTTGAAGGCGCCAATGCCGGAAGCGCTAAGTGCGAGCCGAAAGTGGCTGCCACTATCACCCTGGAAAAACCGGGGGAATTAGTGGCCCTTAGTTACTGCAATATTCATGGACTCTGGGATAACTCCCAAAAAGTTGAGTTCAGTTAGCAACAGGAAAGATCTTGTTGGTTTTTATTGCACACAATATTTGCCATAAAATAAAGGCATATCTATAAAAAGGAGGATTATTTTCATGTATGCCAGAGTTATTACATTTCCCGGCAATCACGTAAAAGAGGTCGTTGCTTTTCTCAACAATGTTGATGTAAAAGACTTTGAAGGAGCAAGTAGCTTCTGCTGCCAACAATGACGGCAGCCTGGACTCCGTCCATCCTGCATTTTACTTTTGCCAAAGGGGAGGGTTCTTTGCTTCAGCAGAACATAGAATATAGAATCATCCCCTTTGACTGATCAGAACATATCATGTACAGTAGAAAGAAAGCGGAAACTTGAGCATGGTTAAGTTTCCATTTTCTTTTAAGAGCAGGTAAGGAGGGAATTTCAAGATGGACAACAGCTGCGGACAGGAGCTCAGCGACAAGATAGAAGGCCGGAATTTCAAAAAGTTTGGCCTGGACATGAACCCAATCGTTTTCTTCGTCAGCGGAGGCTTTATCCTGGCTATCTGCCTATATGCTCTCCTCAACCTGGACCAGGCTTACGAGTTTGCCATCCTGGTCCAGGAAATCATCGCCCGCCAGCTGGACTGGGTATTCATTTTATCCAGCAATTTTATTGTTATTGTTTGCATTTTCCTGGCCCTGTCCAGGCTGGGGAATGTGCGGATCGGAGGTGTAAACTGCGAAAAAGAGTTCAGTAATTTCGCCTGGTATTCGATGTTAATATCAGCCGGCATGGGCATCGGCCTTATGTTCTGGGCGGTGGGCGAACCCCTGACCCACTTTGTCGAAGAGCCTCCCATTTTTACCCATTCCGATGCCTCTTTTACAGCCATGGCCACTACTTTTTATCACTGGGGCCTGCATCCCTGGGGCATTTACGCCCTGATGGCCCTGGCCCTGGCCTTTTTTGCTTACAACCGCAACATGCCCCTGTCCCTGCGCTCGGTATTCTACTTTTTATTCAAAGATAAAATTTACGGGGTTGTGGGCGATATCATCGACACTTTTGCGGTCCTGTCCGTGCTTTTCGGCCTGGCTGCCTCGCTCGGCCTCGGGGTCCAGCAGATCAACAGTGGCCTTGATTACCTTTTAGGTATCGGCATAGATGTGTGGATCCAGGTGGTCTTAATTGCTTTAATCACCCTGGTAGCTATAGTGTCGATCATCCTGGGTATTCACAAAGGGATCAAAAACCTGGCCATGATAAACATGTACCTCGCCTTTGTCTTCATGATGGCCGTCTTTATCCTGGGGCCAAGCGCCTATATCATCCGTCTTTTTTCGAACTCCCTGGGAGTCTATTTTGGCAGCCTGGTCCAGTATTCTTCCTTCCTCCCCGTAAATGGCAGCGAGTGGCAGGCCACCTGGACGATCCCCTTTTTAGCCTGGTGGATCGCCTGGTGCCCCTTTGTGGGAATGTTTATCGCCAGGATCTCGGTCGGCCGTACGGTCAGGGAGCTAATTATCGGGGTCCTGTTAGTGCCTTCCCTGCTGTCCTTTTTCTGGCTTACAACTTTTGGCGGCGCTGCGATTAATGCCAACCTTATTCATGATGGAGCCCTTTTCGATGTGGTGCGGGACAACCTGCCGGTAGCGTTATTCGAGCTGATCACCTTTTTAAACATCCCCCTGGCTGCGGATGTGTTGCGAGTCGTAATCTACATAGTAGCCACCGCCCTGGTGGTTAACTACTTTATTACCTCTTCAGACTCCGGCTCCCTGGTAGTGGATAAGATTGCATCCGGCGGGAAAGTTGAATCCCCGACAGCACAGCGGGTTTTCTGGGCCGTAATGGAAGGCTTACTGGCCGCCACCCTCCTATTAATCGGGGGTGACAGGGCCCTGGAAGTATTAAGGTCGGCTGTTACCAGCGCCGGCCTGCCCCTGGCGATAATCCTTGTTTTAATGACCTTTTCCCTGGTCCGGGGTATTGAAGCAGCCCATACCAAGCAAATGAAGATCAAAGACACCCAAAAAATCGAAAGAGTCCTTAAAAAGAAACTGGACCAAAAATACGGCAAAGGTGATCAAGAACAGTAAAAACCGGATCGTTTTGGCCGCTTTCCCCACACCATTTTTTTAGTATCGAGAAAGGGAATTAAGCTTAAAGGTGGAATAAAACAAAAAAAGAACTGGAGGTAATAGCGCCATGGAAGCCATGGAAAACATAAAAAGCAGGCGGAGTTACCGCGCTTTTAAACCTGACCCCATCCCCCGGGAAGTGATGCAGGAGGTAATTGAGGCAGCAAGTAACAGCCCCACCTACATGAGCACCCAGCCCTGGGAAATGGCTGTTGTTTCCGGCAAAAAGAAAGACCGGTTATCCGGCATACTGCTGGAGCTGGCCAAAAGCAACGCCCCGATTAATCCCGACGTGTCCCCACCCCCGGACTGGCCGGCTGAACTGGATAAGCGCAAACATGAACACGGCGCCCGCAGGCTGGAGACTATCGGAGTGGAGCGCGGAGACGAAAAAGGCCGAGAAACGCTAAGACTGCTTAACTATGAGTTTTACGGTGCCCCCTGCGTGATCTTTCTCTACATGGACGGAACGCTGGGAGAATGGTCGATTTATGATATGGGCCTTTTTACCCAAACCCTGCTGCTCGCCGCTCATGCAAGAGGTATCGGCAGCGTCATCCAGGCCTCTGTAACGCACTATGCCAAAGAGATTAAAGATTTTCTCGACATCCCCGGGGACAAACAACTGCTGGTCAGCATTCCCATGGGCTATCCCGCCCCGGACGCAATCCTGAACACCTACCGCAGCATCAAGAAGAAGCCTGAAGAGTTTGTGATCTGGCACGAGTAGGGCTGATACGAGGAATAAAAAGCATTTAACAACAGAAGATCAGCACAGGGGGGCAAAGAAAGCTATTGCCCCTCCTGTTTAAATCAAGAAAACATAACAAACTTCATAAACACTAAACTGGCCCCTTAAGAAGGCTGCACTTTCTGCTTACCCGTCTTCCTTAGAATACCAAAACTTTATCAGCTTCTTCCGTCAAGGTGGCTATTTCGGCTACAGAGCTTTTCTCGGCCCCCGCCACCAGCATATCTTCGCTCAGACCCCGAGCGTTCAGGCAGCTGGTTCAGAGTTTAACTTTACCTTTTTTGGCCATGACCGCTTTTAACATCCGTTCGATGTTGTAAAAACCCTGCGGGGTATCCTGCCCCTTGATGGCGTTGACCACCCCGTCCCCCATCAGGCCAAGGGTTATGTCCGCCTGGTTTTCTTTTTGCAGGTTCATAGCCAGCCTGAGAGCGTTATATGAGCGCTCCGACCCGTAAGGTCCGTCATTGATTATAAGCAGGTATTGCATTTACTCTTACCTCCTTTAGATTTAAAGGTTATGCCTTTAGTTCTATTTTTTCTCCTCAAGCTGAGATTATTCCTTGTTTCCAGGCTGGTTTTCTAAATCCCGAAAATACTTTTCATGCGCTCCTCACATATTCAACTTCAAGGTTTCAGGTTGGAAAAAGGGTCAACTTATAATTCTCACCGAAGACAAAGGGATTAATATTAAAAAATTGAATTACTTCTGGACCTAAATAAGCTGAAAACAGATACGAGAAAAACGCACATACGAGGAAAAAGCCTTGACTTGATCTCAATTTATCGTTATAATATCGAACATCGATATCGTATTATGATATTTTGAGGTGCCAATCTTGGAAAACCGGATTTTAAGAAAGCTTTTCCTGGGCTTCATCCAGGTCCATATTCTGTACCATGCCAGCAAGGAACCGGTCTACGGTGTTTACATGATCGAAGAATTGAAACGCCACGGCTACAAGGTCAGCGCCGGGACTATTTACCCGATCCTGCACCATATGGTTGACGAAGGCCTGCTGTCGGTGGAAAAGAAAGTGGTCAACGGTAAAGTGAGAAAGTATTCCACCATCACCCCGGAAGGGGAAAAAGTTTTAAAAGAAGCCCGGGAAAAAGCGGAAGAGCTGGTGCGGGAACTAAAGGAAGAATAAAGGTGCACTCCATCCAAACGCAGCACGGCTGGACAGCAAAGAATAGAGGCAGCTAATCAGGTATAACCCGCTAAATTAAAGGGTTCTGTTCCGAATTCTACCCTTCGGCCTTAGGGGACGCTCAAACCGCCCTCATGGCGCCGCTTATCATTCAACAAGGGCAAGTGGCTGGGTCATCCCAAATAGAATAAAATCACGGGAGTGGATTACATGTTTCATTTGAAAAACGTGCAGTTCAAAAACATCCTCAATATCAACGAACTGGCTATAGAAGCCGGTAAAATTACCTGTATTGTCGGTGAAAGCGGCAGCGGCAAAACCACCCTCCTGAAATTGTTCAATCACCTGATCAACTTTGAGCAGGGACAAATCAACTACAGGGGTGAAGATTTAAAAAAGCTGGATGCCATTGCCCTCAGAAGAGAAGTGATTTTAGTACCCCAAACCCCGGTCATATTCCCCGGAACGGTCAGAGACAACCTCCAGATCGGCCTGCTGTTCTCCAAAAAGGAGCCGGCTGCAGATGAAAGGCTGCTTGAAGAGATCCACGGGCTCGGCCTTTACAAGCAGTTGGACGATCAAACAGACACTTTTTCAGGCGGTGAAAAACAGCGCCTGGCCCTGGCCAGGGTTTTGTTGATGGACCCTGAAGTCCTGCTCCTTGATGAACCGACCTCGGCACTGGATGATAACACCGTCGATATCGTGATGGACCGGATCCTGGATTACATTAAGAGCAGGCAAAAAACCCTTATCATGGTCACCCACTCCAAACAGCTGGCCCAGGTGGCGGGAGAAATAAATATCACCTTAGATAAGGGGTCAGTTTTAAGCATCGAGGAGGTAGCGTAACATGAATGGAATTGTAGAAATCGGACCGTGGCGGCTGCTTTCGGCCTATGTATTCCTGATCATCCTGCTTCTCCTGGTTAACCGGCAGGGAATCGGGAAAGAGAAAGAAATCTTTATTTCCGCCCTGCGCATGACGGTTCAGTTAATTGCCGTTGGCTACATCCTGGTCTACATCTTTGAGCAAAAACATGTGGCCATTACCCTGCTGGTCCTGCTGGTCATGCAGTTTTTTGCCGTCCGCAATATCTATGACCGTGTAAAAGTGCCGATCAAAAAGAAGCTGCGCCATGTTATCATCCTATCCATGGTCGCCGGCACAGGCGTTACCATCTTTTATTTCTTAGTGCTGGTGATCAATATCGACCCCTGGTATGAACCACGCTATTTTATCCCCATTGCCGGGATGATTATCGGCAACTCCATGACCGGAATTTCTCTCGGGGTTGAACGGTTGATCGGCGAAATGAAATCAAAAAAGGAACAAATCGAAGGCGCGCTCATGCTCGGGGCCACACCCCGCGATGCCACGGCCATGATCGTAAAAGATACTTTTACAGCAGCGATCATGCCGGCAATCAACACCATGGTTGGGATGGGCATCGTCTTTTTGCCGGGCATGATGACGGGGCAAATCCTGGCCGGGCTCTCGCCCCTGATCGCCATCGAATACCAGATCGCAATCATGCTGAGCATCATAGGCAGCGTAACCATCACGGTGTTTATACTCACCAGGCTCGGTTACATTGTTTTCTTCAACCGGTGGAGCCAGCTTGAGGAAAATCAACATGACAGATGAAACGTCCCCCTGTCATCCCGACAGGGGGGGGGTGACAGGGGGACGTTTCACTTGTCATCTCCACCAAACCTTCGCTTCCTGAATCTTATGCAATCAAAAGCTCTACTTCTTCCACCTGCTTATCCACGATCCGGAAGGCCCGTAAAACGGGCTTTTTGGCATCGGTAAAAGACGCGATCAGGTAATAAGCATCCGGGTAATAACTCTGTTCCAGGTCTGTCCCCGAAGGGTAGGCCGGCGAAGCAGGATGGGAGTGGAAGATCCCCCAGATCTCATGGCCTTTTTCCTCGATATCCATGATAATCCTGTAGAGATCGTAAGGGTCGATATGGTAGCGGGTAGAGCTTTTCAGTTCGTTGCGAGCCGGGTAAAAATAAACAGGTCCCTTATCAGAGTCACCCGAAATGACCCCGCAGGCCTCATAGGGCAGCTCTTCACGGGCATGCTGCAGCATCTGCTCTTTTAAATCTTTCGTTATTCTAATCTTACTGTTTTCCATCTCCACCACTCCGCTAAAAATATTTATCCGGTTTCCCCGGGCATCAATCATTGCAACTGCCCGCTACAATAACCGTATAGTTTCAAGCGGCAAATAAACCAGGCCGCGCTTAAGCATCCCGGCATTCGTTTCCTGCAAAATATTTATCATTTAAGAACGGCAAACGAGGCCGGCTCCTAGTTATTCCACCATACTCAGGTATCGATCTAAACCGTCGGGAAGCACCGTCACGATTACACCACTGTATCGGCCCAGACACTGCACGGCCGCCGCTACCGCAGCTCCGGAAGAAGGGCCTGCGCTCAGGCCTTCTTTTTTGCTCAGCAGGTGGGCATAATGAAAAGCTTCCTGATCAGCGACGGTCACAACTTCATCGATCATATCCTTATTCATAATCCCCGGCACAAAACCGGCGCCCAGCCCGGGAATACGGTGCTGGCCGGGTCTGCCTCCACTGAGCACCGGGGAAGCAGCAGGTTCAACAGCAGCAATTTTCAGGGATGGATTCTTTTCTTTCAGGTAGCGTCCGGAGCCAGTAATGGTCCCACCTGTTCCCACACCTGCCACCAGCACGTCCACATTTTCTCCGCTCTGCTCCCAGATTTCAGGCCCGGTAGTCCTGTAGTGCACCTCCGGGTTGGCCGGGTTCTCAAACTGTCTCACCCATACCCCACCTTCTTTTTCCAGCTGTCCGGCCAGCCAGACGGCCCCGCTCATGCCTTCAATGGCGGGAGTAAGCCGCACTTCCGCGCCAAACCACTTGAACAGCCGCTGCCGTTCCTCGCTCATGTCTTCCGGCATGGTCAAAATCAGCGGGTAACCCCTGACGGCGCAAACCATGGCCAGGCCGATGCCCGTATTGCCGCTCGTGGCTTCTACGACAGTATCGCCATCTTTTAACTCACCCTTTTCCTCCGCGGCCAGGATCATGGTCAGGGCAATCCGGTCTTTTACACTGCCTCCCGGGTTGGCCCCTTCCACCTTGGCTAAAAGCCGGCCACCCCCGGCCGGAGAAGCAATCCGGTCCAGGGTTACGAGCGGTGTGCTGCCGATTAGATCAAGAATACTGCCACCTTTATTCATTAGCCGGGCTCCTTGCTTGCGGTCTTGACCGGCAGGCGCTGGTTTACCCAGGCAATCATGCCGCCGTCCAGGTTGTAGGTTTCAGTAAACCCGGC
>PUKV01000165.1 GCA_003550645.1 Syntrophomonadaceae bacterium
ACACATTTTAATTAATGTAGTAGCAACTTCTACATTTAAACAGCTATTAATTATATGTTGGATTTCAAATGTGCATCTTTGTATATTATAATTATAACATCTTAAGCTCTTAAACGATACCGGGGTTGCTATGAACTGTACAGATAAATTAATCTCAATATTACAATATTGTTCAGGGCGCAGGAGAACATTTAAAAGTGTCGAAGGAAAAATATATGCTTGTGAAATTATTAACAGAATACTTGCGCTAAAACAGGGGAGAGCTGGATGCAGGACGACTTTTTAATGCGAGTGGTATTCCGTTACGTGCTATTGTTTATCCAGGTTTATGCTTTTTACGTAATCCTGCACGGGCACATCTCCCCCGGAGGTGGCTTCGCGGGAGGGATCGTGCTCGGTTTGGGCCTGGTGCTTTACGCCTTAATTTATGGCCTGGAAACAGGAGCAAAACGACTTCCCCTGCATTATGCTCTTTTCATTATCGGAGTCGGGGGGACCATAGAGGGAATTAAGTTCTTTATGCCTCATACTACAACCCCCACTTCACCGGAGGAGCTTTTTGGCATTGGACTGATCTCAGTAATGAGCCTGGCCATCGGTTTGCTGGTGGGCAGTTCTTTGCTGACAATTTTTTACCTGCTCCTCGAACAGGAAGATGACCTGAACAAGCCGGAGGAGGGTAATTACCATTCCCACACTTGATTTTGAAATAATTATCGCCAATTTCCCCTTTATCGCTTCCATGCTTTTGTTCAGCATGGGCTGCCTGATTATATTAACTCAGCAAAACTTGATCAAAAAAGTAATCGGCATTAATGTGATGGAAACCTCCATTTTCCTGTTTTTTCTCTCTATCGGTAATATTATTCCCGGTGGGCCGCCAATTATTCGGCCGGGTATGGAAGATGTAGTATACGTCAACCCCCTGCCTCAGGCTCTGATCCTGACCGGCATAGTGGTTAGTTTCAGCGTTACCGCTTTTGCCCTGGCCATCATTGTCAGTCTGTATCGCTTTTACGGCACCGTTTATGTTGATGAGTTAATGAAAATGAGGTGAGCAGGCCATTTTTGAAAATAGTTTACCGGCTTTCATGGTCTTATTCCCATTAATATGTGCTTTTCTGATGCCCATCCTGGCTCATTTTAAAAAGGAAGCCTGCAGTATTTTTACGCTGGTGGTCGTTGGAACAGTCTTGCTTATAGCTGCCTACCTGACGATTATAGTCCTGCCGAAATGGCCCTACACTTTTCAAATCGGACACTGGACAGCGCCATGGGGGATCGAACTGGTTTTAGATCCTCTTTCTGCCCTGATGGTATTGACTATAAGCGCTTTTTGCTTTTTGATCGCTATTTACAGCCTGCGCACAATCAGGATGGAAGTGCCTCTTGAAAAAGCAGGCTGGTACTATACCGCCTACCTGCTGTTGTTGACAGGGATGCTGGGGTTAATGGTAACCAACGATATTTTTAATATGTACGTCATGATCGAGATTACCGGGATCTGTGCGGTAGCCCTCGTCTTAGCCCGGGGCACCAAGGAGGCTACGGAAGCTTCGCTGAAGTACCTGCTGCTGGCCGTAATCGGCTCCGGGTTTATCCTTTTTGCCATCGGCTTCCTTTACTCTGTAACCGGCAATTTAAATATTTCCTATGTGGCAGTTGAGCTGACACTGGCAAATGAACACTACCCCTACCTGGTTTGGACCGCGATGGGGTTTTTCCTGGTCGGGTTCGGAATCAAGGCCGCCCTCTTTCCACTTCACCTGTGGCTGCCAGATGCTCATTCATCGGCGCCCTACGCTTCAAGCGCCCTGCTTTCGGGCCTGGTTGTCAAAGTGTATATCATTTCTATGATCCGGATCTTTTACCTGGTTTTCGGGCCGGAAATGCTGACCGGAACTCCCATGGGAACGCTGATCCTGGTCCTGTCCTCGCTGGCCATAGTTGGAGGATCGTTCTTCGCCTACACCCAATTAAATTTAAAACGGCGCCTGGCCTACTCCACCGTGGCCCAGGTCGGCTATATATTCCTGGGCCTGGGTCTCGGAACATCATGGGGATTAACAGCAGCCCTGCTGCACATAATCATTCATGCGTTCATGAAAGTGGGCCTGTTCATGGTAGCCGGCACCGTTTATTTCCAGACCGGCAAAAAGAACGTCCTTTACTTTTCAGGTCTGGGCCGAATCATGCCGGTTTCCATGGGCGCTTTTACCATAGCGTCACTCTCCATGATCGGCATCCCCCTTTTCGGAGGGTTCCTTTCCAAGTATGCCCTGGCCCAGGGCAGTATGCAGGCCGGAGGTTACGGTTTCGTAGTCCTGGTGGTTTTAAGCGGCCTGTTGAATGCCAGTTATTATCTGCCCATAGTCTGGCAGGCATTCTTTACAGAAGAAAAGCGGGAAACTTTTCACCTGGATCTGGTTCCCATGTCCATGATGGCCCCGGTGCTAATTATAACTGCAGGGTTGCTCTATTTTGGTGTTACCCCCGGCGGGATGATGGCTATGATCGATAAAGCAGCCTCAGTTTTAATGCCCGGTTTTTAATCGTGGATTGGCTTTATGCTGATTAACAAGAAAGGATTTGGTTTGCTGTGCAAAAGAAAGGACGGCAGGAAGACACGAGGGGTTTCCTCTTGATTACTGTAATGCTGCTTGCATTCTGGCTGTTAATGTCGGCCAGCTTCGACTGGCAGCATATTCTGGCCGGAATTGTTCTCTCCGCAGGACTGACCCACTACTGGAGGGAAATGATTTTTCTTCCGGGTAAAAAAACCACTATTACCTGGAGGCAGATAGCCGCTTTTCTCCAGTATACCATTTGCCTGGTCATCGAAATCATCAAAGCTAACTTTCATGTCGCTTACCTGGTCCTGCACCCCCGCCTGCCGATCAGCCCGGGCTTTGTGATTACCAGTATGGGGTTGGAAAAAGAACTCTCCAAAACCTATTACTTAAACTCGATTACTTTAACCCCGGGGACAATAACCGTTAAGTGTGAAGGAGATCGCCTGATTGTGCACTGCTTTACCGAACAACATGCCCAGGTGGTCCAGCACTGGTACCTTTACCACCAGATCTATAACATGGAAAGGGGTGTTTTTAAATGGTGGAACAAGTCCTGACCATCATGCAATTCGGCCTGGCTGCCTTAATTATCCTGGCCATGATCAGGGCTTTTGCCGGCCCTACAGCAGCAGACCGCCTGGTGGCTATAAACTTTATTGTAGGCCAGGTAATCCTGTTCATACTGGTCAGTTCTCCCCGCCACGATATCGCCCTTTATATCGATGTAGCCCTGGTATTTGTGCTGGGGGCTTTTATAGCTACCATCGGGGTCTTAAAACTGCTTGAGGAAGGCAAATTGTAAAAGAAGGAAGGAGCATTGCCGGTGGAACTGATAAGAGAAATATTCATAGCCGGCTTGCTGCTGGGAGGTCTTTTTTTCCTGGCCGTGGGCGCCCTGGGCCTGATCAGGCTGCCCGATGTATTTACCAGAATGCACGCAACCGGGAAATGCGACACCCTGGGGGCAGGCATGATCCTGGCGGCCATGTTTTTACTCGTTCCGGGCTTAACCGACAAGGTTAAGATCGCCTTGATGGGGTTCTTGATCGCCACGATTAATCCGGTCATGGCTCACCTGATCGCCCTGGTAACTTACAATCGGGGACAGCC
Source organism: Syntrophomonadaceae bacterium (assembly GCA_003550645.1). Classification (GTDB taxonomy): domain Bacteria; phylum Bacillota; class Dethiobacteria; order DTU022; family DTU022; genus B1SED10-74M. The sequence continues at coordinate 3,684 of PUKV01000165.1, forward strand.
TCCGGCCAAAGGAACCTGGACCCTTGATTATTATGATTACGGCAAAGAAAGCCGTTCTGAAGATCATCTTGAAGAGGAGGCCGACTGATTATGGCCGATCCGCTGCTTTACATCCTGCTCCTGTCCTTGCTGGTCATTACCATCTCGGTTTTCGTCTTTGAAGACTTGATTTATATTGTAATTATCTTTGGTGTTTACAGCAGCATCATGGCCCTGGTCTGGCAGCAGCTCAATGCCCCGGACATTGCTATTACCGAGGCCGCGGTGGGCATTGCTACTACCGTATTGATGATCGCCGTAGTCAGCCGGGTCGGAAGGAGGCCTCATTGATGCCTAGAAGACGAATACTATTCCTGGCAGTAGTATTTTCAATTGCCCTGGCAGTCAATTACATGCTGCTCCTGGTGGTCATGGAGATGCCCCTTTACGGTCACCCGGATAACCCCCACCATAATTATGTAGCCGAACGCTATATAGAAAAAGGGGTGGAAGAAAGTATCGGTTATAACCTGGTTGGAAACATATTGCTTGATTACCGGGCTTATGACACTTTCCTTGAAACCACGGTCATTTTTTGCGCCGTAGTGGCGGTGGCCCTGACTCTGACCACCCTTGGCCGATCGGGACCGCCCGGGTAATAAGAGAAGCTTAAATAGTACTTAACGAACATTATTTGCAGCACAACGAGGTGAACATAAAGTGCTTGATCCATCAAATATCCCGGCAGTTATTTTAATCCTGCTTATCACAGGTAGCATCGCCTCCTATTACCTTACCTGCCGCAGCCAGGTTTTAGGAGAAAACCTGGTCACAGTTATTACCCTGGTTGTGTTTGGGTTGGCCTTGCTTCTAATTCCGCCAATAAACCGCGGGGAAACAGTTGAAAGCGCATACAGCTTCCTGTCCCTGCCGCTGGCAGTAAGCTTCCGGGTGGACGGCCTCAGCCTGTACATGGGCCTGCTTATCTCTTTTTTGTGGGTTTTGGCCGCCCGCTATTCCCCGGGCTATATGTCCCACAGCCATGACCGGCCGCGTTATTATGCTTTCTTGCTGCTGGCGCAGGCCACCAACATGGGAGTAGTTTTTGCGGCCGACCTGGTGGGCTTCTTGCTCTTCTTCGAGTTGATGGCCATTACTTCATACTTCCTGGTGGCCCACGAAGAAGATAGTTATGCCCTTTTTGCCGGTAACAAGTACCTCTACATGTCCATAGCCGGGGGGCTGGGCCTGTTTTTTAGCCTGCTGATTACCTACCACCTGGCCGGTCAAACCGCTTTTGGGCAGGGGCCGCTTATAACTGAACCTTCTTCCCTGGCCATGGCCGCTTTCATCGGCTTTTTAGTCAGTTTCGGCATAAAAGCGGGGATGTTCCCCCTGCATGTCTGGCTTCCAGACGCCCACCCGGCCGCGCCCGCTCCCGTCAGCGCTTTACTTTCCGGGATCATGATCAAAATCGGGGCTTACGGTCTGTTCAGGGCTTTTTTTGATGTTTTTGGCGTCGAACTAATCCGGGAGATGGGCCTGCACGGCATCACCCTGACCCTTTCAGTTATCACCATCCTGCTGGGCTCAGCCATGGCCCTTTTGCAGGACGATCTAAAGAGGCGGCTGGCCTATTCCAGCATCGCCCAGATCGGCTATATCCTGCTCGGCCTTTCCCTGCTTACCGACCGGGCTCTGACCGGAGCTGTTTTCCATATATTCACCCATGCCATGATGAAAGGCTGCCTTTTCCTGTGCGCCGGAGCGATCATCGTCCAGACTGGCAAGCGCAAGATCAGCGCCATGAAGGGAATTGGCCTGCAGATGCCTGTTACCATGATCTGCTTCACCCTGGCCACCCTGAGCATGGTCGGGATCCCTCCCTTCAACGGCTTTATCAGCAAACTGCAGCTGGCCATGGGCGCTCTTGATGCCGGCGAGCCGGCTTACGTTTTTCTGCTCATTTTAAGTAGTATGCTTAATGCAGCTTACTATTTTCCGATTGTAATCACAGCCTTTTTCGCCGCACCGGAAGAGAACGCCGGCCTAAAGCTCGATGCCGGATCCGGTATGACAGTGCCGATCGGCATTTTAGCGGCCCTGACATTCCTGCTGGCCCTGGGCCCTTACAACCTGCCACTGCAGCTGTCCCGGGTAATTTCGGGGGGCTTTATGGGATTATAGAGATAACAAGCATGAAATAGAAACGTGGGCCAAAGCTAACAGCCTGGCAATGGCTGAAATATACGGGCCTAAAATAAACACAGTACAGGTGAAGCAATGACTACAGTATCTGTTTTGCCGGCGCTGGCCGTCCTGGTTCCAGGCCTGGGGGCTTTTCTGGCCCTGCTGGCGCCTGAAAGCTCGTTAAAAAGGATCACCTTCTACTCGCTTCTGGTCACCTTGACCGGCTTCGGATCCGTGGCCCTGATGGTCCCACTGGTCATGGAGGGCCTGATCCCGGAAAGCAAACTCCTTGCTCTGTTACCCGGCTTTGAGCTGACCCTGCGGGTAGATCTGCCCGGCCTTTACTTCGGCCTGATGTCCAGCTCGTTATGGCTTTTTGCCGTAATATATAGCCACGGCTACATGGCAGGCCACGGCAGCAGGCTGAAGCGTTTTTACTTTTATTACATCATCTCCATGAGCGCAACCATGGGCGTCGCCTTTGCCGGCAACCTGTTTACGCTGTACTTCTTCTTTGAAATGCTGACCCTGGCCACCTACCCCCTGGTCATTCACTCCGGCACCGGTGAAGCCCACCGTTCGGGAACCAGGTATCTCATTTACTGCCTGAGCGGGGGTGCCCTGATCGTTCTAGCCTGGCTGATCCTCCAGACCTACCTGCCCGGTGTTTTCTTCCAGCCCGGGGGTTATACCGCCCCCCTGTTTGAAGAGAACCAGCTGCTGCTTACAGTCTTGTTGATTGTCCTGGTAGGCGGGTTCGGCACCAAGGCTGCCATTATGCCCCTGCATGCCTGGCTTCCCGGGGCGATGGTTGCGCCCACCCCGGTCAGCGCCTTGCTCCATGCCGTGGCCGTGGTTAAAAGCGGCGTGTTCGGGATCATCAGGGTCCTTTATTTTGTTTACAACCCGGACATCATCAGAGAACTGAACCTGGAGTATTACCTGCTGGTCCTGGTTTCCATAACCATAATCCTTGCCTCCATCCTGGCCCTGCGCCAGAACATGCTCAAACTGCGCCTGGCCTATTCCACCATCGGCCAGCTGGGTTATATCACCCTGGGCGCGCTGTTGTTTTCCTCCCTGGGACTTACCGGTGGATTGCTGCACCTGCTCAACCATGCTCTTTTAAAGATCACCCTCTTTTTCTGCGCCGGGGCGGTAATTAATGAAACCGGTATAACCAGTATCAATGAACTAAAGGGAGTGGGGCGTCGTATGCCCCTGACTATGTTCTGTTTTACCATTGGAGGGCTGGGCCTGATCGGCATCCTGCCTATAAACGGTTATATCAGCAAACTTTACCTGCTCCAGGGGGCAATGGAAAGCGGAAAACCGCTTTTCGCTTTTGTCATCCTGGCCAGTTCGCTGCTAAATGCCCTCTACTACCTGCCGATTATTATTAACGCCTTCTTCAGGGAAGGCGATTTCAAGCGACCGGACGGACGCGAATCGCCACCGGCCATGCTTGTCCCCACAGTGATCCTGGCCGTGCTGTGCCTGGCCCTGGGCCTTTTCGCCAATATGACCAGTATCCCGGCAGCTGAGCGGGTTGCCGCATATATTTTAAATTTTTAATTAACCTGGAGGAGTTACCCATGGAAATGACCACCATCTTCACAAACTGGCTGCCGCTGGCTACCGTGCTGCTGCCTTTTCTTGCCGGGCTGGCCCTGTACCTGATCGGCGAGAGGAAGCCGGGCCTGATCAACCCCCTGGTCCTGGCCTCCACCTTCCTGCCGTTCCTTTTTGCAGCCTCCTTCTATCCACCGGTGTCGGCCGGGCTTTTCCCTTCCTTGGCCCTGGACATCCTGCCGCCGGTGGGGCTTTCGCTCCGGGTTGATTACCTTAGCTTTTATGCCCTCCTGCTTTTTGCAACAGCCGGGCTAATCGTGAGCATTTATGCCCTGCACTATCTGGGCAGGGACGAAGCAAAACGGCACCGCTTTTTCGCTTTCCAGCTTCTGGTCTTAAGCGGTTGTTACGGTGTTGCTGCGGCCGGCGATTTTTTCACTTTTTACCTGTTTTTTGAATTCATGTCGATCATGTTTTTTGTCCTGGTAGCCCATAACCAGTCCGGGGCAGCCATCCGGGCTGCTTATAAATTTCTGATCATGACCATCATAGCAGGGGTCACCCTCTTCCTGGCGGTAGCCGTGGTTTACTGGGAAACGGGCACCCTGACTTTCGCCAGGTCAGGCCTGGGGCTGGAAAATTCAAACCTGGTCCTGATTGCTTTCATCGGCTTCATAGTCGCTTTCGGGATAAAATCGGCCCTGTTCCCCCTCCACCTGTGGCTGCCCGATGCTTACAGCGAAGCTCCCCTGCCGGCAGCGACCATCTCTTCGATGATTATGCTTAAAACCGGGGCCTACGGCCTGATCAGGGTTTACGGCAATATCTACGGCATAGAACACCTCAGCGAAACAGACTGGAGCTATTACCTGCTCATCCTGGCCGGTTTTACCATCCTGTTTGGTTCCATTGTAGCCCTGGCCCAGAAAGATCTGATCCGGCGGCTGGCCTATTCCGGTATTGCCCAGGTCGGGTATATTATCCTCGGCATCGCTCTTATGAACGAATTGGCGCTCGTAGGGGCTGCTTACCACATCCTGGCCCACGCTTTCATGAAAGGCGCCCTCTTCCTGTGCGCCGGGCTGATGATCAGAGAAAGCGGAAGCAGGGCAATAGCAGACTTGCAAGGCATCGGCCGCAAGTTGCCGGTCACTATGATCTGTTTTGGCGTAGCCACTGTTACTGCAGTGGGCATGCCGCCCTTTAACATCTTCATCAGCAAGTGGCACCTCGGGTTGGGAGCCCTTGCAGTTGAATCCCTGGTGATAGTATTGATCCTGTTGGCCAGCAGCATGCTTAATGCCACCTACTATTTGCCCATTGTCACCAGGGCTTTCCTGGGTGCGGGACCCGGCAGCGCCCCCGGTAATATGGAAGCTGAAACAGGCGGCACTAATCCGGCAGGAAGCACAAAAACAGGTAATTATCACAGGAGCCGTTTGCCTTTGCTCTCTGAAGCCCCTGCCAGTTTGTTAATCCCGGTTATTATCCTGGCCCTGGGCTGTTTTGTGTTCGGATTGACACCGGTTAACCTGCCTTTAGAGTTGATCGAAAAAGGCATTGCCCTCTATTTTTAGAAAGGATGGTGAGCGGTTAAGATGGATTATTTTGAAGCAGCACAATACAGCATATTGCCCCTGGCTATCATCCTGCTGCCGATCTTATCTGCCCCCGTGACGGCCTGGTTGGGCCTGAAGAGCGAAAGCCTGCGCAATTATTTTGCCGCAGCGGCAGCGGCGGTCATCACCATCCTGAGCACGGCCCTGTTCCTGCTCTCCTATCAGGGCAATATCTATTATCCCCTGCCCGGCTTCCTGGACCTGGGTCTGCACCTTTATGCCGATCCCATGGGAGCCTTTTTTACGCTTTTAAGCAGCTTTATCTGGTTTTTGGCCACCGTTTTTTCGATTACCTACATGGGCCATGAAAAAGCCCGCAGCCGCTATTATTTCTTCCTGCTTTTGACCCAGGGCGGCTGCCTGGGGGTCTTTTTGAGCGGTGATTTATACAGCCTCTTTGTTTTCTTTGAATTGATGTCGGTAGCTTCGTACTTGCTGGTTATCCACAGCGAAAGCGATGAGGCCATGGCCGCCGGACGCAATTACCTCTATTTAGGTATCGGAGGAGGGCTGAGCCTGCTGGCAGGGATATTCCTGCTCAAATCAGAACTTGGCACCGTGGCGATCAGACCTCTTTTGGATATAATCAGCTTAATGGAAGTAACACCATACCTGCCTGCAGCTCTCTTGATCATCGGCTTCGGAATCAAAGCCGGGATGGCGCCTTTGCACATCTGGCTGCCGCAGGCCCACCCGGTAGCCCCGGCCCCGGCCAGCGGACTGCTTTCCGGGATCATGATCAAAACTGGAGCTTACGGAATCTTTCGGGTCGGGGGCATGATTTTTACCCCCACCGGGGAAAATCCTGCCTGGGAAATAACCGCAAACCTGGGCTATGCAATCATCTGGATTGGCATTACAACTATGTTTATGGCCGCTTTCATTGCTCTTTTTCAAACCAATACCAAGCGCATCCTG
>PUKV01000221.1 GCA_003550645.1 Syntrophomonadaceae bacterium
ACTGCCGTCAGCGGCATTTCGAGTTCTCTTAAAAGCGGCTCAAGTTCCTGTTCCTGCAGCTCCTCCTTCAGGCTGTCGCACAAACTGAACAGGGCTTCTGTCCGGGCGGCCAGTTCGGGGCCGCGGCGCTTAAAATCATAATCATCCTTTTTACCAGTATTGCCGCCCAGATCCAGGCCGAGGTAAAATTGGAGCAGGGTGGGCAGATCGTACCCGCCCCGGGCCGGGTCGGAAAGGTAGGCAGCCAGTTCGGTATCGAAAGCGCATACAGGTGGGTCCAGATCCAAACTTGCAAAAAGGTGGTAGTACTGCTTGAGGTTGTGGACTAAAAATTTGATATTTCGTTCTTTACAGGCGGCCAGGCTTGCCCAGATCTCTTGTTCTTGCCGACCAAAAGCGGCCGGTTCCAGGTAGTAGCTTTTTTTTGCTTTTAAAGCCAGGGCCAAGGCCCGCACCGGCTGCTTCCAGTAAGGGCGCTCCGGTTCCCTTTCAAAAAGCAGGGCCAGAGTCCCGCCGGGCTCGATACCTTCCAGGACTGTTTTTAAATGTTCCAGGGTTTCAACCGGTTCTCCTTTAGATCCGGTTTCCTTCGCGCCGGTTTCCGCCCCGTTATCAGAAACCAAACTTTTTAGCCTGTTGACCAGGCTCTTAAACTCCAGTTCGTTAAACAAAGCCAGCAGGTGATCATAGTCCGGTTCCCGGTAGCGGCATTCCTCCCAGTCAATTTCAAGAGGGACATCGCGGCGCAGGGTAACCAGTTCCCGGCCGGTATAAAGCTGGTCGCGGTAATCTTTGAGGTTGGTGGCGATTCTCTTTTTCAGGCGATCAATATTGTTATAGATATTCTCCAGGTTTTCATATTCTTCGATCAGGCTGCGGGCGGTTTTTTCGCCAATTCCCGGCACCCCGGGGATATTATCCGAGGCATCACCCTTCAAAGCCTTGTAGTCGATAACCTGCTGCGGCTCTAACCCGTACTCTTCTTTAAGGCGGTCGCAATCGTAGCGTTCCATCCGGGTAATCCCTTTTTTGGTGAGCATGACCGTAATTCTTTCACCGATCATCTGCAGCAGGTCACCGTCACCGGAGACTACCGTGACTGCATGGCCCTGTTCTGTAACGTGATCGGCTAATGTGCCGATTACATCATCGGCTTCAAAATCTTCGACTTCATAAACGGGGATGCCCATCGTTTCTAAGATCTGGCGGGTGCGCAGGATTTGCTCACCCAGTTCCGGAGGGGCCTTTTCTCTTTGTGCTTTATATGATTCGTCTATGCGGGATCGGAAGGTAGGCGTGGGGGGATCAAAAGCTACGGCAATGTAATCGGGCTTTTCCTCTTCAATCAGCTTTAACAGCATCGTGGTAAAACCATAAACTGCATTGGTATGTTCACCGCGGCGGTTTTGAAGCAGGGGCAGGGCGTAAAACGCCCTGTACAGGAGGCTGTTACCATCTATGATCACAAACTTATTGATTGATGATGCAGTCAACTAATCGGCTCCTTCGATCGGTGTCATATTATTATTAAATCTGCTCAGCCGTGCTTAATATGGGATTGATGACGGCTCACCAAAGGTAATAGCAGTGACTCAGCAGCAGGTAACGGTTTACGCCGGGTCTAACCGGAAAAATCAATTTGACGGCTCAAGTCGGCCATTTCGATTGCTGAAGCGGCGGCCTGCCAGCCTTTATTGCCGGCCTTGCTGCCGGCCCGCTCGATAGCCTGCTCCAGGGTATCGGTGGTAATTACCCCGAATATGACCGGGGTGTCCGTTTCCAGTCCGACACTGGCTACTCCCTTGGTCACCTCGGAAGCAACATAATCAAAATGCGGAGTGGAACCGCGGATAACCGCTCCCAGGCAGATCACGGCATCGTAACGCTTGCTTTTGGCCGCTTTAAGAGCGCCCAGGGGTATTTCAAATGAACCGGGAACCCAGATAATTTCAATCTTATCCTCACCGGCTTCATGGCGCTTGAGGCAGTCCAGGGCCCCGCTCAGAAGGTGCCCGGAGATGAACTCGTTGAAACGGCTGACTATAATGGCAAATCGGTAGTCGCGGGCAATTAGTTTGCCTTCATATGTTTTCAAGTTATTCCCTCCCAGGGTTTGATTGGTTACAGATCCCCGGTCATGTTCAGGATGTGACCGAGTTTAGTTTTTTTGGTATTCAGGTAAGTGCAGTTATACTGGCACGGTTCGATTTCCAGGGGTATTCTTTCGACAATATTGAGCCCATAACCTTCAAGCCCCTTAATTTTGCGGGGGTTGTTGGTTAAAAGAGAAATATTTTTCAGGCCCAGGTCAACCAGGATCTGCGCCCCGATCCCGTAATCGCGGAGATCGGCGCCGAAACCGAGCTCTTCATTGGCTTCCACGGTGTCCTTGCCCTGATCCTGCAGTTCATAAGCCCGGATCTTGTTGATCAAGCCGATGCCGCGGCCTTCCTGGCGCATATACACCAGGACTCCCTTTCCCTTTTCGGCTATTTGTTTCATGGCCTGCCCGAGCTGGTTGCCGCAGTCACAGCGCATGGAGGAAAAAACATCACCGGTCAGGCATTCGGAGTGAACCCTGACCAGGATCGGCTCTTCGGGATCAATGTCACCCATGACCAGCGCCACATGGGCGAGGCGATCGATATTGTTATCGTAGGTAATCAGTTTAAAGTTGCCGTAAATAGTGGGCAGCTCAGCTGCGGCAGCTCGCCAGACCAGCTTTTCCTTCTTGATCCGGTAGTTAATTAAATCGGCGATGCTGATCAGTTTCAGGCCGTGTTCTTTGCAAAACTGAGTTAACTGCGGTAGACGGGCCATACTGCCGTCTTCATTGATGATCTCACAAATCACACCCGCCGGTCCCAGGCCGGCCAGAACAGATAAGTCAACTGCCGCTTCAGTGTGACCGGCGCGGCGCAGGACGCCCCCGTCTTTGGCTTCCAATGGAAAAACATGGCCGGGACGCTTTAGATCCGCCGGTTTAGTTTCCGGGTCAATCAAGGCCTCGATAGTTTGAGCCCGTTCAAAAGCAGAGATCCCGGTAGTGCAGGACCCGGCATCAACCGAAACGGTAAAAGCCGTGCAGTGTGGATCGGTATTCCGGGTAACCATCTGCGGCAGATCCAGCTCTTTAACCCGTTCCGAGGTAAGGGGGGCACAGACCAGTCCCCTGGCATAGCGGATCATGAAGTTAACCGCTTCCGGGGTCACTTTTGACGCAGCCATGACCAGGTCGCCTTCATTCTCCCGGTCTTCATCATCTACTACAACAACCATTTTCCCCTGCTGCAAATCTTCAATAGCTTCTTCAATCGTGTTAAAAGTCATGCTGATTCACTCCTGTCTGGATCTATAAATACCCTTTTTCGGCCAAAAATGAAAGGGTAATGGAATCTTTATGCTTACCTGCCTCCTGCAGGCGGGGCGCAAGCATTTTTTCTACGTATTTACCGATCATATCTACCTCCAAGTTAACGGGTGAGCCCCCATCTTTTTGGCCCAGGGTAGTTTCAGACGCGGTATGCGGGATCAGGCCTACCGAAAAACTGTTTTGATCAACTGTGATAACGGTAAGGCTGACCCCGTCGAGGGCGACCGATCCCTTGCTGATTACGTAGCGCCCCAGGTTTTCGGGCAAGTCAAAGCTTAAGATGTAAGAACCACCTTCCTGGCGGCGGCCGGTAAGGCTTACCACGGCATCGATATGCCCGCTGACCAGGTGCCCGCCCAGGCGATCGCCTAAAGCCAGGGCCCGTTCCAGGTTTACTTCCCGTCCGGCAGTCAGGGCGGACAGGTTAGTTCTTTGCAGGGTTTCCGGCATGGCCCAGGCCGTAAAGCTGTCTTTGTCCACGGCGGTAACGGTCAGGCAGGGCCCGTTTACGGCTATACTATCTCCAGTTCTCAGGTCGGACAGGACTTTTTCAGCGCCGATCACCAGCGAAGCTCCTTCGCCGGTAGCGCTGATTCTCCTGATAGTACCTTTTTCTTCAATTAAACCTGTAAACAAAAGCGTCACTCCATTAAATTTTAAGGTGGCGTAACTTCCCCGCCTGTTTAAGAAACTGCACCGGCTGATCGTTTAAGCTGCAACTACACCGGCTTAGTTTCAGCTTTTCGCCCGGGTTTCCCTCAGGATGAGCTCACCTTGAACTCTTGCGCTGAGCAAGCCCAACTTGAAGCAGGCCAGGAATGCCAGGTATCAACCAGCCTGGCCCTGCGATACGGTTTCAGCATGCTTGTGGGCCGGGACGGGATAGCCGATTAACAGCAGGTCCCGCTCAAACTGTTTCATCTCGACGTCTTCCACCGCCCAGGCCTTTTTAAGCGATTCTATCCCGGTTCCAGCAAAAGCGGTGGGGCTTTTTACCCCGCCGATAATCAGGGGGGCAATAAAAACAAACAGTTTGTCGACCAGCGACTGCTCCAGCAAACTGTAGTTGAGGGTCCCCCCTCCTTCTACCAGCACGGTGGTCAGCTCGCGTTCGGCTAACTTTTTCATCATGTAAGTGACATCGACCCGACCCCGCAGTGCCGGCAGGGTGAGGATTTCCACTCCCCTGTCTTCCAGGGCCCGGCACTTATTCGGCGGCGCTTGATTGGTAACAGCCAAAATTGTTCCGGCGGAAGAAGGGTTTTCAACCAACCTGGCATCAAGCGGCAAGCGGGCGCTGCTGTCAACAATGACCCGGACGGGATCCCTGCCCTCGCCGCTATCGACCCTGGTGGTCAGGCGCGGGTCGTCTTTTAATACGGTTTCAATGCCTACCATGATCACATCGCTCTGGTCCCGCAGGCGGTGCACAAACTGGCGTGATTTCTCGCCTGTTATCCAGTGTGATTCACCGGTCATGGTTCCGATTTTACCGTCAAGGCTCATCGCTACCTTGATCCCCACAAAAGGCAGGCCCGTGGTAATATACTTTAGGAAAACTTCGTTCAGCCGCCTGGCCTTATCCTCTAAAACCCCTTCTTTAACTTTAATACCGGCTTCCCGCAGCCGGGCAAAGCCGCGCCCGGAAACAATCGGGTTGGGGTCCTGGACGGCAGCCACCACCCTGCTGATACCGGCCTTGATGATCGCTTCCGTGCAGGGACCGGTACGACCATGATGTGAACAGGGCTCTATGTTCACATACAGGGTTGCTCCTTGCGCTTTTTCTCCGGCTTTCTTAAGGGCAATTATTTCAGCATGGGGAGATCCGGCAGCCTGGTGATAACCCGTTCCTACAACTTCCGTATCCTGGACCACAACCGCTCCAACCAGCGGGTTGGGACTGGTCCTCCCACGGCCCTGGCGGGCCAGGTCAAGGGCCATCCACATAAATCGATCGTCGGCATCCAAGTAAGCTCACCTCTCGAATAGTAGTCATAAATAAAACCCCGAGCATATTCCAGCTTCAGGGTCTTTTCGGCAAACCAGGTTCTTGTTGTGCCGTTTCTTCTCCCTTCCAGACTATACTGTCGGCCCCGGATTTTCACCGGGTCAGCCTTTACGGCTCGCGGGCTCAGCTTCCCAGAAAAGGAGGCATCACCGCCGGTTCGGAATTGAAGGAGCATGCTCCTTCTCACCAGACCCTGAAGATAACGGTACCTGAATTATAACACATCTAGAATTTTTTTCAAGGTAACCAGAAACGCAGGCCTAAAGCCCTGTTTTACGGCCGTAAGTATTAACTTCCTTGATTAGGGACATCCCGTTTTTCGCCTTGAACACAGCCGATCCGGCCACCAGGACCGTGGCTCCGGCTTCTGCTATTTGCCGGGCATTTGTTCTGTTGCCCCCGCCATCCACTTCCACTTCCGCAGTAAGCTCCCGTGCTTCGATTTCCCGGGCTACGGCTTTGATCTTGGGCAGCACGGCGGGAATAAATTCCTGCCCCCCGGCGCCCGGGTTGACGCTCATGACCAGGACCAAATCGAGCAGGGGCCAGACATACTCAAGCACAGCGGGAGCAGTAGCCGGGTTCAAAGCTACGCCTGCTTTAATGCCCTGCTCCTTGATTTTTCGCAAGACCCGGTCTAAGTGGACTGTCGCCTCGGCCTGCACGGTCAAAAGGTTTACCCCCGCTTCTACAAAAGAAGCGATATGACGCTCCGGCTCACTAACCATCAGATGGGCATCCATAAACAAGCCGGTATGGGGCCTCAGCGCTTTAACCACCGGGGGACCAATCGTTATGGAGGGCACGAAATGTCCGTCCATGATGTCGAGATGAACCCATTCGGCGCCGCTATCCTCAATTCGTTTTACTTCGTCCCGGAGCCGGCTGAAGTCAGCTGATAAAAGTGATGGGGCCAATTTAACAGCCATGTCCTAAAACCCTCCCCTGTATTATGATCACTGGCTCAGTTCCTGCATAAAAAACTGGTAATGCTCAAAGCGCATTGGGTTTATGGTTTGCCCCAACTCTACACGAGCAGCGCAGTTCGGTTCGTTCAGGTGCAGGCAGTCACGAAAACCGCAGCGGCTGCGGATTGCTTCCAATTCGGGAAAACAGCCGGCAAGCTGTTCCGGCGCCAGGTTTTTTAAATCCAGGCGGGTAAAACCGGGGGTATCGACAACCGAGCCGCCGTTATCCAGGGGCAGGAGCGCAGCCTGGCGGGTGGTATGCCTGCCCCGGCCAATTTTTTCACTGACGGTGCCGGTTTGCAGGGAAAGCCCGGGCTGGATATAATTCAACAGGGTTGATTTGCCCACCCCGGAGGGCCCGGCCAGGGCCGAACAGCAGCCGGCCAGGCGGTTTTTTAAATCATCAGTGCCGTTACCGCTCAGGGCACTGGTAAAAACAATCGGGTAGGGATAGGGTTCAATCAGGTCGTGGAGTTGATCCATTTCTGCAGAGGAAATTAAATCGGTCTTGTTGAAGCAAACCAGGACAGGCAGGTATTCTCTTTCAGCCAGCACGGCCACCCTGCTGATCATCTGCCAGTCGCAGTCGGGTTTCTTCAGGGACATGACCACGACAACCTGGTCAACATTGGCTACGGGAGGGCGGGGTAAAAAATTAGCACGGGGAAGGACCTTTTCAATGACGCCTTCGCCACCTCCATCCCCGGAGGGTTCATTAAGGGGTTTAAACAATACCTCATCGCCGACAATAAGGGCCTGCTTGCTTTTTTTTAAAGAACCCCTGGCCCGGCACAGGTATTCGCTGCCCGCCTGATTTCGGACAGTAAAAAAACCTCCCACCGCTTTGATCACTTTTCCCTGCTGCAAACATAACCTCCCTATTCACCGACAACCAGGTCGACAGATTGCCCGGGTAAAACCTCTTCACCCGGTTCCGGCCTTTGTTCGACTACATGGCCTGAAGCTCCAACGGCAAACTGGTAACGAATGCGGGGTTTGAGATCGTTCCCCTCCAGGTAATCCACCGCTCCCTGCTCGGAATAGCCAACCAGGTCGGCCAGTTTAAAAGGACCGCGGCCCTGGCTGACGTAAACCACTACTTCTTCGCCGCGAGAAGCCGGGAAAGATTCACCGGGAACCTGGCGGAATATTTTACCTTTCTCAACATCTTCGTTATGCTCACTGACCACACTCATGGTCAATTCCAGGTCCTGCAGAATGATTTCTGCTTCCATCTCTGTCCTGTCATTTAAGTCGGGAATAACTACATACTCGGGACCCTGGCTGATAAAAAGATCGATTTCCCGGTTTTCCCGGACCATCCTTCCTTCCGGGGGATCGGTTTTAACCACATTGCCTACTGCAACTTCATCGCTATAAGTATAAGTAACATCACTTCCGGGAACCAGGCCTTCTTCCCTCAGGATCCGGGCTGCATCGCTCTGGCTCATATCCCGGACTTCTGGAACAGCCACTTCAGGCGGGGTAAGGTAGTTATTGACCATGTAAAAACCACCGCCGAAAAGCCCGCCCACAAACACCAGGAACAGCAAGATTTTTAACATGGTCCTCCACCGCCTGGCCAGGAAGGAATTACCCCCGGAGGGTCTGCTGTTATCCACCGGCCGCAGAATTTCATCATCTTCGTCAAAATCATTATAACTGCTATGGTTTGCGTTTCTGGCCGGGGCTACCCGGGGCACTCCCTTTTCTTCCGCATAAAAGAGATCTTCGAGAACCTCCCCGGCACTGCCGTAGCGATCGGCCATATCTTTTTGGACTGCTTTGAGGATGATCTGTTCGAGGCTTTCCGGAATATCGGACTGAACCTGGCGGGGCGGGACAATTTGTTCCTGGATATGTTTCATGGCCACCGCCACCGGGTTTTCTCCGCTAAAAGGCACTTTCCCGGTAACCATTTCATAGAGGATAATACCCAGGGAGTAGAGGTCCGATTGCTTGCAGGCGATCTCGCCGCGGGCCTGCTCCGGTGAAATATATTGCACCGAACCGATGATTTCGTCTCCCACCGTGACGGTGACCCCATCCCCGGCAATAGCAATCCCGAAGTCGGTAACTTTTACCTTGCCGCTGCGGGAAAAGAGAATGTTCTGCGGCTTGATGTCGCGGTGGACCATACCGGCACCGTGGGCCTGATCCAGAGCCTCGGCAATCTGCCTGGTAATCTGAACAGCCTCAAAGACCGGTAACCGACCTTTCTGTCTAATATATTCTTTCAGGTTATTGCCTTCCACATACTCCATAACCATGAAGTGGATGCCGTCCTGCTCTCCCACATCATAAATATTGACTATGTGAGGGTGGGAAAGGGCAGCTGCTGCCTGGGCTTCCCGTTCAAAGCGGCGAATGAAAGCCAGATCGCCGGTCATTTGATCCTTGAGCACTTTAACCGCTATGGTCCGTTTTAAAACCAGGTCACGGCCCCTGTATACCCGGGCCATACCTCCTTCAGCAATTTTCTCAATCAATTCATAGCGTTCCGCCAGTATTTTACCTACCATTAATCGTGCTGACCCCCAATACCGGTGGCTATAACCACGGTAATGTTATCATGCCCGCCTCTTTCATTAGCCAGGTCGACCAGCGTTTTAGCTATTATGTGCGGGTCTTTTTGTTCCAGGCAGGTATTCTTTATTTCGCTATCATCTACCTGGTTTGTCAGTCCGTCGGTACAGAAAAGCAGTGCCGACCCCGGTTCTATCTCTCTTTCGTAGATATCAACTTCCAGGTGGTTGTCGATACCAACCGCCCGGGTAAGGATATGACGCTGGGGATGAGTTTTAGCTTCCTGCGGCTTGATCTGACCCTTTTCAAGCAGCTCTTCAAGCAGGGAATGATCCCTGGTTAAAAGTTCGATGCCCTCATTGTGAATAAGGTAAGCCCTGCTGTCGCCTACATGGCCGATGATCAGGCTGCTGCCGCGAAGAAGCCCCGCCGTAAGGGTGGTGCCCATACCTTTCTTGGAGGTGTTCCTGGCCGCTTCTGTAATGATAGCCTGGTTGGCATAAAGAATTAACTCTTTAAGGGCCAGGCGGGTCTGTTCAACAGGTAGTGTGGAATCCTCGTTAAGCTTATGCCAAAAATCCCTGGCAGCATCAACGGCCAGTGCGCTGGCGACATTTCCAGCCTGATGACCGCCCATTCCATCGGCGACAACCAGGAGCGCTAAATCATCATTAGTTTCGGCAAAAAAACTGTCTTCGTTGCGGGGCCTTTCCATACCCTGGTTGGTTAGTTTAGAAATCTGCAAAATAGATATCCTCCTCGCAATAAATCGCGAGCTTTATATTAAGATCAGTATAGCAAATAGACACACCAGAGGCAAGGCACGGGCAGGTAAATTCCAGTAAACCTGGCAACGAAACTTGCAAAAGGTGGCAGCAAACAGCTCCTAAGCGGTGCCACAGGGACGGTTCAAGCATCCCGAAACGCAGATCAGGCCGAAG
>PUKV01000245.1 GCA_003550645.1 Syntrophomonadaceae bacterium
CGCCTGGTATGAGCTTCCGTTTCAAAACTTTTAGCGGCCAGGGTTTTAAGCAGGGTCTGCAGGACCAGGTTCTTAGCGCTGCGGCTTTCGGTCAACTTCTGTTTAGAAAGGTTGTCTTCTGTTTCGCGGAGGGTCTCAAAAAGGTCTCCCTCCTCCCTTGTTTTCCCTGCCATGGCCAGGGTCATGGATACGGGGATATCTGCGAGGTATTTTTCTTTACAGATCTTATTGATTTTTTTGCATAATTCTACAGCATCATTATGGCCGGCCCCGGGCATCAGGATCACAAATTCATCACCACCCCAGCGGGCAACCGTATCTTCATCCCGGCAGGACTGCTTTAATATAAGGGCCGCAGCCTTGAGCATTTCGTCACCATAATTACAGCCGTAAGAATCATTGATCAGTTTAAGGCCGTTTAAGTCTGCCATGACAATCCTGGCAGGCAGCACTTTTTTTACTTCCGGGCTGCTGATCAACTGCTCAAAATAGTAGCGGTTATAGAGGTTGGTTAAATTGTCATGACGGCTTAAAAATAGCAGTTCCTCTTCTGCTTTTTTCTTTTCGGTAACATCGATGTGTGTACCTACCACTATACCGGTAAATTCACCGCCGGGCTGCCTGATGTTTTGGCCCCTGGACCAGATCCAGACCCAGTGACCGTCCCGGTGGAGCATACGAAAATGGTTTTCATACATCTTTGGAGAACCTGAGGCCAGGTAGTCGGCAAAAGTATTAGCAGCCCTCTCCCGGTCATCCGGGTGCATCAGGTCAATCCAGTTTTCTTTCAGGTTGGGGCTGCCATCCATGGGGTAGTCATCCACGTTTCTGCCGAGCATCTCAAAGTATTCCGGGCTGCACCAGAGATAGGCGGCGCGGGTATGAAACTCCCAGACCCCGGTATTTGATACTTTTATAATCGACCTGTAGCGCTCTTCGTTCTCATGGAGGATATCTTTGGTTTTCTTGTAGCTGGTATAATCACGGGTGATGGCAATCAGGGCTACGATTTTTTTTCCGGACTGATCAAATTCGGGTATGACCCTGGTGTTTAAGAATTTATTTCCTGCGGGGAGCTGCACGTACTCCTCATACTCTATTTCTTCTTTAATCTCCAGGCACTCCTGCAGAATTCTATACCTGCTTATAAACTGCTCCCTGGACATTGTAGATGGAATCAGGTCACGTGCTTCAAGAAAGGTTTTACCGATAAAGCAGTCGGTAGACATGTCCAAATATTTTCCCAGGGCTTTGTTGCAGTAGGTAATCTGCAGGCCGGGGTTAAAACGAATGATAATATCAGGAGAATCTTCAATAACAGACTTATAAAATGCGAGTTGTGCCTTGCTTTCGTTGTCCACAACATCCTCCTTTCCTGAGGATTGCTGCATTCATGACTAGAGTGTGCAAAGCTTATAAGAAATAGATATTCTATGCTTATTTGCTAAATCCTGCCTCTAAAGTCGAACTGAGTTCTTGTTCAGCAAAGTTTTTTTCCGCCACATTTAATCAAAGTGGATGGCTAAAAACGCACCTCGCACCGGTACTTACTTATCTTCAAAAGCGGCATTGCCGCAAACCAGGGTGTTCATCCCGGCCACATAGTAGGCCACCCGGAGAGCTTCATTAATTTCTGCATCAGTACCGCCGGCTGCCCGGATCTGCCTGGCCAGGGAAGTGACGCCATGATCAGTGCCGAGCACGGCATCGAGGGCCAGGGCAATAAGAAGTTTTGTCTTATGATCCAGGGCTTCACCGGCAAAAGCAGTTTCAGAAACTTTGACAATTGCTTCGTAGAGGAGATGATCACGGTTTTCATATTCCTTGATAAACTGGGGGACTTCTTTTTTCATTGTAATACACCTCGCTTTTTTTCAGATCTTACCGCTGCAGGAGCGATAAAGCAAGTTTTTGGGGCCCGGCCCCTGAAATATATGCTATAATCTGGTTGATTTCAAGTTATAGTAAACTGCCTGGAGTTATAAAGCAACGCCGGGTGGAAAAGGTTTTTAAAAAAGGCGGGACAGTTTTGAAAAAAAGGGCCACCGCTAAAAAGAGAATCAACTGCCTCAACTGCCGCCACTACTACGTGACCTGGGACAGTAATTTTCCCAGGGGCTGCCGGGCGATGGGCTTTAAAACCAGGTATTCTCCGGCGGGCGAAGTTTACCGCTCTTCCGGCCTGCGCTGCCTTTCATACAGCCCCAGAAAATAACCGCAATGAGTTGGTCCCTGCTGATTTGCTAAAACCTTCCTGACAAGGATGTTCAAGTGGTTTTACTGCTTAGCTGTTTCCGCCTGGCCAGCATCATCTCCAGAAGCGGTTTCTTCATATTCACTGGACCTGGGGGCCGGCACCTCGCCATAGGTTTGCCTGGTGAAAGGCGTCCCTTCGAAAACCCGGTAAAGATCCTTGCGACGGTCTTTCAAGTGGGTTACGGTGCCGTTAACCCGGTTGCGGCGCAGGATCTCCAGGTCGACGTCACCGATGACCACGGTTTCGATGTTGGCGCTGCATTCCCCGACAATGCCGTCACGGGAAAAGGCAAAATCGGACGGGGAAAATATGCCCGACTGGGCATACATGGTATCGCTGCGGAACACATGGGTCAGGTTGCCGACTGTGCCGGAGATAACGGTGTAGATTTCGTTTTCTACGGCCCGGGCCTGGGCACAGTAACGCACACGCAGGTAACCCTGGCGGTCGTCGGTACAGAAGGGGACAAAGATGATGCGCGCCCCCTTGTCGGTGGCCATGCGGCACAGCTCGGGAAACTGGCTGTCATAACAGATCATGATAGCAATCTTGCCGCAGTCGGTATCGAATACTTTTAGTTCATTGCCGGGCTGGATAGCCCACCATTTTCGCTCATCCGGCGTAATGTGCAGTTTGTACTGCCGGTCGATGGTACCGTCGCGCCGGAACAGGTAGCTGACGTTGTAGAGAAGCTCGTCTTCTTCGACAAAGTGCGAACCGCCGATGATGTTGACGTTGTGCTTGACGGCAAGCATGCTGAAAAGCTTGATATAGTCCTCGGTGAACTCTGCCAGGCGGCGGACCTGCTTGCCGGGTATGGTTTCATCCAGGAACGACAGCAGCTGGATAGTGAAGGTTTCCGGGAAAACGACAAAATCGGATTCGTCCAGGGCGGCCACGTCGACGAAATACTCGCACTGCCTGGCGAAATCCTCGAAAGAATCGATTTTTTTAAGCATGTACTGCACGGTGCAAATCCGGACCGGGAAGGCGCGCCGGTAGAGCCGTTTGGATCTGGGCATGTAGTCGACATTGTTCCACTCCAAAAGAACAGCATACTTGCGGGAAGCCTGGTCGTCATCTAAGTAGTTGGGATTGACCCACTTTAGTTTGAACCCACTCAGGAACTGGAAACTCAGGACAGGATCGTAAATTTTCTGCTGGATCACCTGCTGCACATATTCGTTGGCCGACATCTCGTCGGCATATTTATGGTAATAAGGGATCCGACCTCCGACCAGGAAGCTTTCTAAGTTCAGGCGCCGGGTCAGGTTTTTGCGCTCTT
Organism: Syntrophomonadaceae bacterium; assembly: GCA_003550645.1. Taxonomy (GTDB): domain Bacteria; phylum Bacillota; class Dethiobacteria; order DTU022; family DTU022; genus B1SED10-74M. Next base: position 3,543 of record PUKV01000245.1, read on the forward strand.
CATAAATCCTGGTCCCGATATGCAGGCGCCGGAAATCGGGGTGGACCATGATCGAAATTCCGTAGAGGTGCTTGCCCTCGGGGTCGTGGTTGGTAATATAGCCGTCATCAGTGATTTCATCAAAGGTATGACGGTCTTCATACTCGTTAAAATCGATGATCAGGGTGGAAGAAGCACCGATGATCTTACCGTCGTACTCCACGCAGAACTGCCCTTCCGGGAAGATCTCGATGTGGCTTTTAAGTTGAGCAGGGGTCCAGGGATCCATGTTCGGAAAGCAGATCTTGGACAGCTCCACGATCTCCTCAATATCTTTCTCCTCCACCTGGCGGATAATTATTCTCTTTTCCATTTTGGACAGGTCAATACGGTCTGACATCAATATCTTAATACCTCCTGCTAATTAAATTAACACAGGACGGGCGCTGTGACAACTTGTTTTTCCTTGATTCCTTGATTCAAAGGGGGAGGCGTTTTTTCGAGAATTGAACAATTATAATACCCCGGTACAGAAAAGGGGCCTTGCAAGGCCCCCTCTTTTTAGCGGTTTAACTTATCAGCAATCAGGCAAAACCGGCTTTAATAGCTGCCCGGGTTTTTAACCTTCAGGCCTATTTTTCTTTCGGACCGGAAGGGTATACAGGCCCGGGGTTGTACTCGACGCTCGGGCGGGCGGCACGCGGCTGGGGAAACAGGCTCATCAAGGCATAAACATCAGGGGGCATATCGGTGTTAACGTTAATGCCCATCCCGGCCATTTCCCTGACATCGATGGGGTAATCGTGGGTCCAGGTGCCCTGGGTTAACTTTTCTGCTGTTTTGTCGGCCTGCTCATCATCCATGTGCTTGAGCAGGAGGTTTTTAACGGTTACTTTGATCTGACGCAGGGCTTTGCCGGCAACATCGGCCAGGATAAAAGTCTGGTCTTCAATATCCTTGGCTTCCTTTTTCTCCAAAACCTTGATCAATGAGGCTGCCGGGCACTGCCCCAGCTGGGGATCAAGGGGACCGAGGACGGCGTTCTCATCCATGACCACCTCATCTGCGGCCAGGGCCACCAGGGTCCCGCCCGACATGGCGTAGTGGGGCACAAAAACAGTGACCTTGCCCGGGTGGCGCAGAAGCGCCTCGGCAATTTGCTCGGAAGCCAGGACCAGGCCGCCGGGGGTATGCAGGATCAAATCGATGGGCACCTTTTTATCAGTCATACGAATGGCGGTAAGGACCTGCTCTGAGTCCTCGATGTTGATATAGCGAGTGAGCGGAACCCCCAGGATGTTCAAAGCTTCCTGGCGGTGGATCAGGGTGATCACCCTGCTGCCCCGGGCTTTTTCCAGGTCGGCCATCTTGCGGGTCCGGGTGGAACGCAGCATCTGCTGCTGCAGGTAGGGCGTCAGGGCAATGATGATAATAAAGACCCAGAACAGCTGTGAAAGATTTTCCATGATTAAAGACCTCCTAAATCTATACCTTAACTAAACTAGCATTAACAGTAATCACGCCAGCATTCCCAGAAGGGATCGGCCCGGTAAATACGTTTGGGGCGCATGATCAGGATTATAATCAACCCGAGCATGAAACCGCCAATATGAGCCCACCAGGCCACGCCGGGCTGCCCGGAAAGGGCATAAACAAACTGGAGCAAAATCCAGTATCCCAGGTAGAGGGGGGCGGGGAGCCAGAAGAAAAAGAATATCAGGGGAAATATAACGGTCAAGATCCGGGCCCGGGGGAACAGGATCAGGTAAGCGCCGAGGATTCCAGAAACTGCACCGGAAGCCCCGACCATGGGGATATCGCTGGCGGGCATGAAATATCCCTGGGTTAAGGCGGCGGCTACTCCCGAAAGCAGGAAGAGCAGCATGAAGCGCCTGAACCCGAGCCTGCCCTCAACGGCAGGGCCGAAAACCCAGATAAACCACATGTTACTCAGTAAATGAGTAAAATTACCATGCATGAACATGCTCGAAAAAATGGTCCAGAATTCACCGGCAGGATCCCGGAAAAAGTCAGAGGGCACAAAGCCAAAGTTCTGAAACAGCAGGGGCATTGCCTGGGGGCCGAAGGAAAGCTGGTAGAAAAAGGCCAGGGTATTTAAAGTTATCAGGCCGATAGTCGCTACAACAGCGCCGTGGTAGATAATTGTATCGCGCAGTGGAAACATCTACTGTATATAAATCTCCCTCCCCCGGCCGGTTTGGGCCGGACTCTAATTATTATATCATATCCCGGTTATGCTTAAAGCAGTTTATGAGGTTAAATGTGCTCCGGGGTTTAGAGGAAATAATAACGACGGCGTTGAATTATGTTTTATTAGTTGCCGGTTATACCTAACCGGCCAGGTAATAATAGAAGGGGTGATAGGGATGCGTATAGTCGTTTTAGGCGGGGCCGGCGATATGGGTGCAGAAGCTGTCCGGGACCTGGTCCGGTATTCCAAGGCCACTGAAATCGTCATCGCCGACATGAATGAACAGAAAGGAAAGCAGCTGGCCGAAAACATTGGAGATGAGAGGCTTAAGGTGGAAAAGGTCGATGCCAGGTCACATGAAAACCTGGTTGCGATCATGAATGGAAGCGCCGCCGTAGCTGGAGCCCTGGGGCCCTTTTACCTTTTCGAACGCCCTATAATCGAAGCAGCCATTGAAGCAGGAGCCAACTATGTCAGCATCTGTGACGATCACGATGCTGTCGAAGCGGCTTTAGAACTGGACCAGGAAGCGCGGCAAAAAGGCCGCCGCATCCTGACCGGGCTGGGCTGGACGCCGGGTTTGAGCAACCTGCTCGCCCGCCGGGGCTATGACCGCCTCGATCAGGCCGATACGGTGCGCATCTACTGGGCCGGCAGCGTGGGCGACTCGAAAGGCATGGCCGTAATCCTGCACCTGATCCACATTTTCAGCGGCCGGGTTGTATCCTTCCAGGATAAAAAAATAGTGCGCATTAAGGCCGGCTCGGAAAAGGAAGTAATCCGCTTCCCCGCACCTCTTGATCATGTTAACACTTATCACCTCGGCCACCCGGAACCGATAACGGTACCTTTATACCTGGACGGGCTGCAAAACGTACTTCTTAAAGGCGGGTTGGTTGAGCATTACCTCAACCTGCTGGCTAAATTAGTTTCCGCTCTGGGTCTGTCCGGAAACCGCTTGACCAAGCAGGCCATGGGCCGGCTCCTTAAGGTTTTGACTCCAATTTTTCCTGCCGACAAAAGGCGGAGCCTGTCCGGGATCAGGGTCGATATCAGCGGAAGCCGGGACAACAAGCCGGTGGTGCTTTCATATGGTGTGGCTGCACCCATGCGCAAGCTGACCGGACTGCCCCTGAGCATAGGTACGATGATGATGGCTGAAAGTAAAATTAAACGTTATGGCGTCTTTGGACCGGAAGCAGACAGCGCCGTTGACTGCGAATTATTCCTTAAAGAACTGCACCGCCGGGGGATCGAGGTTGAGGAGCGGGAGTTTTAGGCCGGTTTTATTACACAGCTCCACCCCGGGCACGAAGCGGCGCTTGATGTTATAATGCAAATATGTTCTTTCAAACCCTGTATGATACAGCGCTTTTGTTTGGGTTGGGATTGTTTGGCTGGTTTTTGCTCTCCCGGATCCGCGTCCCGGCCCCGGAAATCATGGGCCCCATCGTTTTGATCGGGGTCTTTCGGGCGTTGCATATCGAGCTTCCTACCGCACCCGGGCTTATGTTTCCCATCGCCCAGATCATCATCGGTATTTTTGTCGGCTCCATGCTGGACAGGGATTCAGTCCACCAGCTAAAGACCATGGTCCTCTCCGCCCTGGTCGTCGTAACCTGGGCTCTTGCCATGATTGTTATAATCGGCTTTTTCTTAAACCGCTATTCAGCCATGGATCCGCCGACGGCCCTGCTTTCAGCAAGCATGGGCGGACTGCCAGAAATTTCGGTGCTGGCAGTCGCATCCGGGGCCAGCGCCGCCGTAGTCATAGTGATGCAGATGCTGAGAATGCTCGGCTCGATTGTGCTTTTCCCGGCCATCCTGGAACGGATTAAAAATCGCAACCATTCCAAAAACCGCCCCGGCGAGAATAAACCGCCCCATCCCGGCAACCTGCCGCCGCTGCATAACGGATCGAGAACAGCTAACAGTTCACTTTATTCGGAACATAATAGTAATAAATCGGGCAGTCAGGGCGAACTTACATTAAGCAGCCTGGGAAATGGCGTCAAAAAGCTCCTCGATTTATCGAAACTGCGCCGCCTGAACCTGCCGGCCGGGCAAACCTGGCTGAAAATATTATCCACAGCGGCCGTGGCGGCAGCGGGAGGATACCTGCTGCACCGCCTGGGGGTCCCGGCCGGGCTTATGGTCGGATCTACCTTTGCAGTGGCGGCTGCTTCGGTGGCCGGCATGCCGGTAAGTAAAGTCTCCAATCGCCTGCTCAACATCCTGCTGGTAGCAATCGGCATCACCCTGGCCGATAATATTACTCCTGAAATGCTGCACACTATGGCCAGGATCAAGTTCCTGGTTCCGATCCTGATTGCCACATCGGTTATGTTTCTCAGCTCATTCGGCGCAGCCTGGATCATATTTCGCCTCACCGACTGGGATTTACCCACCAGTTTCCTGGCCGCCGCCCCGGGCGGGTTCACCGTGATGACCGCCCTGGCGATCAAGCACGGGCTTGATCCATTTAAAGTCTCTATGATCCATCTTTGCCGCCTTTTAGCCATAAAAATGTTTATACCCCTGGTCATTATGCTCATGATGTAGCTGCTTAGATTCGGTTTTTAGAATTTTTACTCTTATTACCCCGGGCAGGATTTCATTGAATGGATCGAGAAAATAAATGTGGTTATGTATGAGTAAATTTAGCTAATGCTAAACTTTGCCGCAAAATTTAAAGATAATTGAATGGAGGGAAGGATTTGCAGGAACAAACCAGCAAGGCTTTGTCAGGTTTTGAAGGTAAGACTAACGAAGTTATCCCCATGCTGCAGGCGGTCCAGGACGAGTTCGGCTATTTGCCGGAGGAAGCGATCCGTGAGATTGCCGACATGATCGGCCTCCCGGAAAGCAAGGTTTATGGAACCGCCACTTTTTATTCCCAGTTCTATTTCTCCCGCCGGGGAGATCGCACCATAAAGGTCTGCCTGGGAACGGCATGCCACGTGCGCGGCGGGATGCAGGTTATGGAGGCCTTGGAACGGGAAATGGGGATCAATGCCGGTGATACGACTGAAGATTACAAGTTCAGCCTGGAACGGGTAAACTGCGTCGGATCGTGCGCACTGGCACCAGTGGTCATGGTTGATGACGATGTTTTCGGGCGGCTAGTCCCGAAACAGGCAAAGGAGGGTCTAGAAAAAAGTGATCCAGAAGTTTGATGCCATTGAAAAAGAAGCAGTTGCAGCTATGGAAGAAAAGCAAAACAACGATATTCCCCAGATTTACGTCGGCTGTGCCACCTGCGGCAACGCTACCGGGGCCCAGTCGGTAGTCCAAACCATAAAAAACAAGCTGGATAAAGAAAACGTCACCGCCGAGATCAAGGAAGTCGGCTGTATCGGGATGTGCTTCGCCGAAGTCCTGGTTGACGTAATTAAACCGGGGCGACCGCGCATTTCTTACCAGGATGTAACCCCGGAAAAAGCTGAAGAAATTATCGACAGCTACATCCTTAACGACGATCACCGCCCGGACCTGGCCCTCGGCTTTTTCGGTGAGGGCGGGCCGGAAGATATCGAGCAGATTGACACCGGCGACGTGTTTAAGAACCAGCAGCGCGTTATCTTGAAAAACTGCGGGGTTATTGACCCCGAAAATATTAACGAATACATCGCCAGGGGCGGTTACAAGGGCCTGGCCGAGGCGCTTGAAATGAAACAGGAAGAAATTATTGGCGTTCTCAAGGATTCAGGGCTGAGAGGCCGCGGTGGCGCCGGCTTTCCGGCCGGGCGCAAGTGGGAGTCCTGTCTGAAGCCCCAGGCCGATCAAAAGTACGTCATCTGCAACGCCGACGAGGGCGACCCCGGTGCTTTCATGGACCGCTCGGTCCTGGAAGGAGACCCCCATTCGGTGATCGAGGGCATGATCATCGCCGGGTATACCATCGGCTCATCAAAAGGCTATTTCTACGTCCGCGCTGAATACCCCCTGGCCATCAACCGGCTGCGCAAGGCCTTAGCCCAGGCCAGGGAGAAAAACCTGCTCGGGGAAAATATCCTGGGCACCGGCTTTGACTTCGACCTGGAAATTTTCCAGGGCGCCGGCGCCTTTGTCTGCGGCGAATCAACAGCCCTGGTTATGTCCATCGAAGGCAACCGCGGCTGGCCCAAACCACTGCCCCGCCCCAGAACCACCGAACAGGGCCTGTGGGACAAGCCGACCCTGTTGAACAACGTCAAAACTTTCTCCGTGGTACCCCAGATCCTGAGCAAGGGTGCCGACTGGTTTAAGAGTATCGGCACCGAGGGCAGCCCCGGCACGGCTGTTTTTGCCCTGACCGGAACGATCAACCGCAGCGGTTTGATCGAGGTGCCCATGGGTATCGAGCTGAAAAAAATTATATATGAAGTCGGCGGCGGTATCCTGAACGACAGGAAATTTAAGGCTGTCCAGACCGGCGGCCCTTCGGGAGGATGTTTGCCGGAAGATAAACTGCACCTTTCGGTCGACTTCGATACCCTCGTCGAAGCCGGGTCGATGATGGGTTCAGGCGGTATGGTCGTTATCGATGAGACCACCTGCATGGTCGACGTGGCCCGCTACTTCCTGGACTTCACCTTTGAAGAATCATGCGGCCAGTGCGTCCCCTGCAGGCAGGGCACCCAGCAGATGCTCGAGGTGCTGAACGATATTTGTGAGGGCAGAGGCCGTGAAGGCGACATCGAGCACCTGCTCGAACTGGGCGATTCAATTATCAAAAGCTCTATCTGCGGGCTGGGCCAAACGGCACCCAACCCGGTCCTGAGCACGGTCCAGTACTTCCGGGACGAGTATGAAGCCCACATCCGGGATCATGCCTGCCCGGCCCTGGTCTGCAAGAACCTGATCGTGTTTACCATCGACGAAGAAAAATGCACCGCCTGCGGGCGCTGCCGTAAGGCCTGCCCGGTTGAGGCGATCAGCGGCGAAAAGAAAGTGCCGCATAAGATTGATCAAAGCAAGTGCACCAAGTGCGGCATTTGCTTCCAGGAATGCCCCGAGCGCTTCAGCGCGGTGGTGCGCCTGACAGGAAAAGAAAATCTGGCTGCTGCGGCTAGAGGGAGGTTGAGTGATGTTTAAAGTTACGATCAACGGTTTAGATATTGAAGTCGAAAAGGGAACAACCGTATTTGAAGCAGCAGAAAAAGCGGGCATTTATATCCCCACCCTCTGCCACCATCCCGATCTTCCCACTTTTGGCGGCTGCCGCGTCTGCATGGTCGATGCCGACGGCAAAATTGTCACCGCCTGCCGGGCGCCGGTTACAGACGGCATGGTAGTCAAGACCGATACGGAGGAAGTGAGCAAGGTGCGGCTTTCCAACGTGGAACTGCTCCTGGCCAGCCATAACAAGGACTGCCAGAGCTGTACCCGCAATAACAGCTGCCGGCTGCAGGAAGTAAGCGCCTTTGTGGGGATCAACCAGGAACGGATGAGGCAGATCCGCCGCTCTGTCGAGCCGGTTAAGCCGGACGACAGCAACCCCTTCTTCCACCGCGACTTTACCCGCTGTATTTTGTGCGGGATCTGCATCCGGACCTGCCAGGAAATCAACGGGGTAGCGGCCATCGATTTTGCCTTCCGCGGTTTCCACACCAAGGTTTCTGTTTTGGGAGACAAACCGATCAAGGATTCCCATTGCGAATCCTGCGGCGAGTGCCTGGTGCGCTGCCCAACCGGGGCCCTCTACCTGAGCAGGCCGGAGACCCCGGAGCGTGAGGTGGAAAGCGTCTGCACTTACTGCGGAGTAGGCTGCGGGATCAAACTCGGAGTGCGCGGAGACCGGGTAGTTCATGTCGAAGGAAACCGGGACAACGAGGTCAACCGCGGCGATCTCTGCGTAAAAGGACGCTTCGGGTTTGATTTTATCAACCACCCAGAACGCCTGAAGACACCCCTGATTAAGAAAGACGGGATTTTCGTAGAAGCCAGCTGGGATGAAGCCCTCGATTTCGTTGCCGATAAAATGAGTGACATCAAGTCCAAGCACGGAGCCGACGCCTTGGGCGGGATCAGCTCAGCTCGCTGCAGCAGTGAAGAGACCTACCTCTTCCAAAAAATATTCCGGGCCCTGGGCACAAATAACGTAGACCACTGCGCCCGTCTCTGACACGCTCCAACTGTAGCCGGTCTGGCTGCAACATTTGGAGGCGGAGCAATGACCAACAGCATCGATGATATCGCCGACGAAGCCAGGGTTTTCTTTATCACCGGGTCCAATACCACCGAAACCCACCCGGTGATCGGTTACCGGATCAGGCGGGCCATCAAAAACGGCGCCAGGCTGATCGTGGCCGATCCAAGGCGGATCAAGATCGCCGAACATGCAGATGTATTCCTCCAGCTTAAACCGGGCACCAACGCCGCCCTGCTCCAGGGGATGGCTAAAGTGATCCTTGATGAAAAACTGTATGATGAAGATTTCATCAAAAACCGGACCGAAGGATTCGAGGAATACGCTGAAAAAATAAGCAGTATCGATTTGAACGAAATGGCCGAAATCACCGGGGTGCCGGCAGAACTTATTGCCGAAGCGGCCCGGCTTTATGCCGGCAGCAACCCGGCAGCCATCCTTTATACCATGGGTATCACCCAGCATACAAGCGGCACTGACAATGTCCTGGCCCTGGCCGGCCTGGCTACTTTGACCGGGAACCTGGGCAAGCGCGGCGGTGGGGTCAACCCGCTGCGGGGCCAGAACAACGTGCAGGGAGCCTGTGATACGGGTGCTTTGCCTAACGTTTTCCCCGGTTACCAGCCGGTCAGCTCACCGGAAGCGAACAAAAAATTCTCGGAAGCTTACGGCGCTGAAATTCCGGATAAACCGGGCATGCCCATGACCAGGATGTTCAAAGCGGCCCTGGAGGGTCAGATCAAGGGTGTCTACATAATGGGTGAAACCCCGGTGGTCAGTGAACCAGATATCTGCAAGATCACAGAAGCTTTAGGGGAACTGGAGCTGGTGATCGTGCAGGATCTCTTCTTTACCGAAACGGCCGACTACGCCGATGTGGTCCTGCCGGCGGCATCTTTCGCCGAGAAAGACGGCACTTTCGTCAACACCGAGCGCAGGGTTCAGAGGATCCGCAAGGCGGTTAGCGCCCCCGGCGTGGCAAAAAGCGACCTCGACATCTTCTGCGAACTGGGCCAAAAGCTGGGCCTGAAAGGCTTTGATTACAGCGGCGCCGCCGGGGTAATGAAAGAAATCGGCGAAATGAACCCGAAGTGGAAAGGGATCACCTACGAAAGGCTCGAAGCAGGCGGCCTGAGCTGGCCCTGCCCGGATGAAAACCACCCGGGCACACCAATTCTTTACGGTGAAAAATTCCTCACAGCGAGCGGCAAAGCCCAGTTTAAAGCGGTTGATTATAAACCGCCGGCCGAAGCTCCAGATGATGAATACCCGTTCATCCTCACCACCGGCAGATCACTTTACCATTACCACACCGGAACCATGACCCGCCGGTCCGAAGGTTTAAGCGATCTTTACGATGTGGAAAAAGCCCTGATTAGTTTGGAAGATGCAGAACGCCTGGGCTTAAGCGAAAACGATCGGGTCCGCCTTAGCTCCAGGCGGGGCGAAGTCGAAGCTGAAGTGAAGCCGGTTTCGGAATTAAAAGAAGGCACGGTCTTTATGACCTTCCATTTTGCCGAAACCTGCGCCAACCAGCTGACCAATTCCGAGCTGGATCCGGTAGCAAGCATTCCCGAACTAAAGGTCTGCACCGTCAACATGGAAAAGGTCTAAAACAGGCCTGAACTGACTAAAACCTGGGACACGGGGACAGGCCCCCTGTTCCAGGTTTTTTTAGAACCAGTTGTAAACCAAACCTGGCCCGCTAAGCCACTGAAGACGGTTCTGCCGCCCCCGTGGTGCCGCTTATAATTCGACAGGGAAACAGGCTGAATAGCTGCGAATCTTTTGATTAGGACAGAAAACCTGTTCCTGGAAAGTGGGAGTATTAATGCCGGATTGGGTCCATGCCATTCTTTATATAGCTATCATGACAACAATAATAGCTATAACAGCCTTTTACACCCAGAATATCTTTGCAGTTTTGGTCAGTATCATGGCCGGCCATATTTTTGCCACAGCCGTAGTTAAAAGGTTGCCCGGTTTCTGGGGGCAATGATCCCGGTTAATGCGATTAGGATAGTAGAAATACTGGAGATATATGATATAATGTATTACAAAACAAGAGATAGGAGATGAAAAACATGCTCTCAGAAAAATTGCTGGCGAAATTAAACGAGCAAATTACCCACGAGTTTTATTCCGCTCACTATTACCTGGCCATGGCTGCCTACTTCAAAAAGGAAGACTTAGACGGTTTTGCCAACTTTTTTATTGTCCAGGCTGAAGAAGAGCGCTTTCATGCCATGAAATTTTTCAACTTTATTTACGACCAGGGCGAAGAAGCAGTAATAACGGGCTTCAAAGATCCCAGGCGGGATTTCAAATCGGCCGAAGAGATCTTTACCCTGGCCCTGGAACACGAGCAGCTGGTCAGCAGCCTGATCAATGATTTGATGGCCATTGCCCTGGAAGAAAAGCACTATCCCAGCATCAGTTTCCTGCAGTGGTTTATCGATGAGCAGGTGGAAGAAGAAGCCACCATGGGCAAGCTGTTGAACCAGGTCAAGCGGGTCGGTGAAGAAGGGCACGGCATCCTGATGCTCGACCGGGAGCTGGCCGCACGGAGCTTTACCCCGGAGGGAGAGTAAAGCTAAAGACACAGGCAAATATTAAAAGGCCCCTCTTCCTTAAAATAAGGCAGCTTGAGGGGCCTTTTGTTATTCCACCATCAGGAAGGCATAGCGGTTCATCTCCTGCTCGTAGCTGTGCAGAACTTCTATGGGATAGCCGACACTGCGCACCGTTGAAAAAACATCTACCGCCAGTGATTCAGGCCCGGGACGCGAATCTTCCTTGTTTATGCAGGCTTCCCTCTCACCGGTACAGCTGGAACAGAGGCGGCATTCATCCATAAAGAGCATGAAAGCCTTGTGATAGCCCATCCAGAACACTTCCCTTTCCACTTTGAGCAGCTCCCTGCTTACTTCCCGGCTCCAGGATACGCGATCCCCGGGGCGGTCCACTTGTTTGGTGATATGAAATATAACGGCCTGATCGTACTCGCTGAAGAAAGTGCGGCATTCTTCAACAGACGGAACCTGGGGCGGGCAGGAGCCCTTCTTGCCGTAACTGCTGCAGCCAAACCTGCATTTAAACCGCACCCAGTGGGCAACTTCAATCTGGGACGCATTAATCCAGTGGTAATCTTTGAAATTGTAGCGCGCAAAGATTTCTTCCAGCTTACTGTATTCAGAAATGGCTACTTCCTCCTTTACAGGTACTGCATATAAATATCTGCCCGGTAGTTTAACCTGGATGAGCAGGATCCCCCCGGCAGGGCTTTTCTGTAAAATAAAGTTCTGCAAGGGAGCCTCAATTCCTGCAGGATTATCGATTGAATGAATTGCCTATTTGTTCTATAATATTAATATTGATTTAAGGAGGAATTGTTATGAAAATGATGAAAGGAATGCTCATTGCCTTAACGCCGGTAACGCTCTTTGCTATTTACTCTTACGGCCTCAACGCCTTGCTCCTTATTGCCGTCAGCGTAGCAACTGCGGTTGCTTCAGAGGCCCTCTACCAGTACGTGACCAAAAAACCTTTAAAAATAAAGGATTTAAGCGCCGTGGTGACCGGCCTGCTCCTGGCTTTAACCGTCTCTCCCACTCTGCCTCTCTATGTTATAGCAGCGGGAGCGGTTGTGGGAATTGTTGTCGGGAAGCAGCTGTTCGGCGGCTATGGGAAGAATATTTTTAACCCGGCTCTTTTTGGCCGGCTTTTCATTATCTATGCCTTCCCCGGCACGATGACCCCGTGGCTGGCCCCCTTTGACATGACCACTACGGCAACTCCACTGCAGGTCGTCCGCAGTGAAGGGACTTTAACTCCCCTGCAGGATCTGTTTTTAGGGACAGTCCCGGGCAGCCTGGGAGAAGCTTCCGCCCTGCTGCTTCTTTTCGGGGGGGCCTGGTTAATTTACAAACGTTACGCCAACTGGCGGATCCCCCTGAGCTGCCTGGCAGCAGTGGTCCTGGTCTGCCTCGTAACCGGCCAAAACGTATTATTCCACCTTCTGTCCGGAAGTTTGCTCCTGGGCGCCTTCTTTATGGCTACAGACCCGATCAGTTCACCAAAAACTCAGCCCGGACGCTATATCTTTGGCTTCGGCGTAGGTTTAATCATAATGGCCATGCGCCTCTGGGGGTGGCTGCCGGAAGGCACTACCTTTGCCATAATTGGCATGAACCTTTTTGTCCCCATCATCAACCGCTATACCAGGCCCAGGCCAAAGGCATCTTGATCGGCCGCTTAACATAGCCGCTGCTCTTGTAGCCAGTGTTGCTGCATTAAGCACAGCAGGTCTATTGCCCATCGCACAAATACAGCCCGGGAGCATTAATACCCGGGCTTTTTTATGCAAATCGCCGACAGTGCATTTATTTCGCAATTAGTCGATAAGCCTAATAATACCTGCATAAGCGCATAATTGTTAATTCCCTGTTAATTACAGCCGCATCCTGCCGATAATAACAGCAAGAAGCAAATTGTAAGGAAACAGAGGGATCATAACCATGGAAAAACTAACTACAGGCATAAAAAGAGCCGCCTTTTTAACCGGGCTGGACCAGCTGGTGAATAAAACCTGTCTTGCCCTGGCGGGGACAAGCCTGAGCCTGCTTATCCTGACCCGCCTCTCGGGGTGGATTCTGCCTCCAGCCACCATGCAGTTCCTGGTCCCGGCGCTGGCTATTATCTCCATTGTTGCCGTTTTCCTGTTTAAGCATGCCGGCTTAATTGTGGCCCTGCTTGCAAACTTTACCGGCCTGGGCCTGCTTTATAACCGCTGGTCGGCATCAGGTGAAGAAGCAATCGCAGTCATCATTGCCATGCTGGTTTACTCTACCCTGGGCTGCCTGATTATTTTCTTTTTCAAAGGTAAGGAAGAAGCCCACCGCCAGAACTTAGAGTGGATATCAACTATCGACTGCCTGACCGAGATTTACAACCACCGCTATTTCCAGCAGAGATTAAACGAAGAGGTCGCCCGTTCGAAACGCAGTAGAAGCCCGGTGGCCCTTCTCTTCATCGACCTGGACAACTTCAAAGCTTATAATGACCAGAATGGACATGTTTTAGGGGATCGCATGCTCAAAATAACGGCGGATTTTCTAAAAAAAGAAGTGCGGATCCATGATATTGTTTGCCGTTACGGCGGGGATGAATTTGTTATTATTCTACCGGAAACAGAGGCATTAAAAGCGGACCTGCTGGCTAAGCGCCTGGTCAACACGTTTACCCTCCTAAAAAAGCCCGGTAAAGCAGGCAGTAAAGCCGCAGTAACCCTTTCTATCGGGGCTTCATCTTACCCGGACCAGAGCAGGGATCTGGCGGAATTGATCCGTAACGCCGATCATGCCCTCTACCTGGCCAAGGAAGCGGGTAAGAACAAAACCAGGGTCTACGGAAAAAACAATTCAGAACAAGGCAGCAAAACAGGAGCATTAAAGGGCAGCTTTTGTTATAACTCTTTTAAAACAGCCCTGGTTTCCAATTACCGGATCCTGATGGAGATTACTGCCGGAAAAACGTCGGCCGGGACACCTGCTTCGGAACAATATTCAAAAGACGGAAACGGCAGTATCGAGAGCAGGCCTGACCAAAAAATCATGATCGGCAGGGCCCTGGGCCTGGGACACACCGCTTTGAACGAAAACTGGCAAACTGAAAAAAGCATGGAGAGTGTGAAAATAAAAGTGCATTAATACTTCTTTCAGGGCATTTCTTCCAAAAGCAGATCCAGTTCCCTCACATCAACGGCCAGCCCTTTTACTTCGGACGGGTCTCTGTTGCGCAGGGTGGCAAAAACCACACCTACCACTTCACCTTTTTCATTAAACAGCGGACTGCCGCTGCTACCGGGATAGATTGCTGCTTGAACTACCAGCAAGGGAAGGTCCCGGGTAGGATGTTCACGATGTTCTACCAAAAGCCCCTTGTTGGCGATGCGGGCAAATTGCAGGGGGTTCCCAATTACCAACAGTTCACTCCCCGGTGCAGGAGGATGCCCGGCCAGGGGCACTGCCGGCAAATCTTCACCTTCTATGTCGATCACGGCCAGGTCCACATGCGGAGATATTTCCCAGTCTCTTGCAATAAAGGTCCCCCGGTTAGGGATGGAAATCCGAATTACAGCCGCATCCTCCACCAGGTGGCGGTTGGTAACAACCACACCACCGGGATCGATATTGAAACCGGTGCCGCGCCTCTGTCCCCCTGCTGCGCCAGCGGCGGAATCAATATAGATCACGGCTACCGCATTCCTGGTTTCTTCGACTACCGGGTCATCAGCCAGGGCCCATGATTCCTGCAAAAATTCAAAGGTGGGGCCGGCCAAAACCTGCAGCCAGCGGGCGGTGATGGAAAATATAAAAATGAAAGCCACGATCAGGGCAGTAGTCCCCAGGATCAACCGCCGCCTCCGGTAGCGGGCAGCCAGATCCAGGTCTTCCTGCCCTTCCTCGTATTTGCGGTTAATCTCTTCGATTATTTCCCGGTCCAGATCATCTAACTCACTATCCCGGTCATTTCCGTTTCTGCGCCTGATAGAACTTCACTCCTTGATTAAAGCCCGAACCTGGCTGCAGCCAGGGTGCGCAGCTTTATATACATTTTATTATCGCCGATCTTGCTCATTTTATAAACACCATTTTTTTAACACCGCTTAAGACTATGATTGGTATTCTATCAAACCACAGTAACTCCCTGTGCAACAACATCTTGTTACAGTTACAAAGTGAGGATGGAACGATCACTGCAGCTTATTGTTAACCGTAAATCCTGCTGCTATAATATAAAGAAGCTAAGCCGTTGCAGTTCCAGCCTCATCGATCAGCAAGCGCAGTTTTCTTAAGCAGGCCGGGCAGATACAAAAAATTAAAGTAAAGGTGAGCAAATGATGAGCAATGATATCAATAAACAGCCTTTTCGTTCCGGTGAAAAAGAAGCTTTAAAGAAAAAAATCCACCGCGCTTTAGTGGAAGCCCGGAAAGCCCGTTACGAGGGCGATGAGGATAAAGCCCGGGATATTATCCGGCAGATGATGGCCGAGGCTGCCCCGGCGGCGCACCGGGCCAGCCTCGAAGGCGGCTTCAACTGGGTCGTGGAAGAGCTGAAGCCGCTAGATGAATTTTTACTGCCGGACGACGATACAAACGGCTGCTGAACACACCCTGCTTTCGCCTGACAGGCCATGCAGCCAAAACTGCCGGCATCACCTTCCACCACCATCCAACAAAGATTGTTCAGGAAACTGTTTCACTAATATTATCAGGCAGCAAGAAATACCGCCGCTACAAGGGCAACCGCTATCGCTACCGGAATGGCTATAAGAATCACAAAGTGGATTACGTAAGCGCCAATACTGGCCCCGGTTGAAAGGCCGTGGCTTTCCCGCAGGGCAATTACCTGTAAAACAATTACCCATATCGCCAGCCCGAAGGTAATTAAACCTCCCAGAATAGCTCCCGCTATGCCGGCATAAGCAATAATTAAAGTAACCGGAACGCTTATGATCATGGGAAAATCAGCAAAAGCATAGGCGCTGAAAAGATTCCAGTAACCTCCCGTACCTCCAAATAGCCTGGCCAACAGGTGCAGCAGGGCAGTTATAATAAAGATGGAGACAACGGCAACTATAAGCGAGCCGCTGATCAGGATCGGGGCAGAAATAAAAACACCCAGTTCCGCCATCGATTCCTCCAGGACCACCATGCCTCCATCACCGAAGATGTTGGAGAC
The DNA here is from genome assembly GCA_003550645.1 of Syntrophomonadaceae bacterium. Lineage (GTDB taxonomy): Bacteria > Bacillota > Dethiobacteria > DTU022 > DTU022 > B1SED10-74M. Next base: position 19,607 of record PUKV01000245.1, read on the forward strand.
CATCACCAGGACAGCTACCCCCAGGTAAACCAGGAAAGCAAGCCCTACCGGTTTCTCCCGGGCAATCTCATTTAAAGTGCGGACCGGGCTGGCCATCACTCCAAAAAGCCACTCTAACAGTTTTTCTCCCATTTAATAGTGCAACCTCCTTTTTGGGATAGCAGGTAAATATTATTAGCTCATTTCCTTCCAATTTGAAACTACAGGGGACAGTTCCACTTTACCGGACCTGGTAGAGGATCTCGGGTGGAACACCATCGCGCAGTTTTTCGAAAAAAAGCACCTCGGGATCGATAAAAGCCCTTTCCAGTGATGACAGGACCCGGTAACCGTAACCAAATAACTGGTCAAAAACTGACGGGGCCGGTAATTCGTAACGGACCGGATGTTCCAGGTCATTTAATTCGGCCAGGTAATCAATGGCTTCTTCAACCCCGCCCAGGCGATCTACCAGGCCCAGTTCCCTGGCCTGGCTGCCGATAAACAGTTCACCGGTAGCCAGCTCCCGCACTTCTTCTACGTCCATGTCCCGTCCTTCAGCTACATCATTAATAAACTGCTCGTAAGCCCGGTCCGAAATTTCCTGCATCAGTTCCCGTTCTTCGTCGGTCAGGCTCCGGCTGAACATATCCTTGTGCTCCCCGGATTTTATGGTTTCTACCCTGATCCCCAGTTTTTCATATAATTCTTCCATGTCCATAACACTGCTGATCACCCCGATTGAACCGGTAATCGTTCCCGGCTGGGCCACAATCCCCTGGGCCGGGGCGGAGATGTAGTACCCCCCGGAAGCAGCCATATCGGCCATGGATACCACGATCGGCTTTTTAAAATCCCGGATTATGGCGGCAATTTCCTGGGAAGCGGCAATCGAGCCGCCCGGACTTTCCACGCGCAACACCACTCCCTCGATGTAGCGGTCTTCTTTTGCCCGCTGCAGCTGGTTGTAGACATGATCAGGAGAAATACCCCCGCCAAAAAAACCGCCCATGCCTTCCTGAATTGGGCCCTGTAGCTTGATGACTACGATCCGGTCTTGATCTTTAGGGGGACGCTCCCTTCTCGGGTCGGCCCCATCAATAAAGGGAAGCACTAAACCCGCCAGCACCGATACGGCAATCAGGGAAATTATAAAGATTTTTCTTTTATTCATTACCAAACACTCCTTTTGCAATTTCCATGCTGTTCTAGTTTGACAGCACCGGTCCGATTCCTGCCGCTTTAGCTTTGAAAATAAGCCCGCCCTCTTTTCAAAAGCCGCGATTGCTTCCAAAATATAGCCGGTTTATTTATTTCACAACCCTGATCAACGGCTGGGAGAGCATGCGATTCCTGGTTGCCTGTACCTCGAATCGCGAAATGGGTTATAATTGAATGTAAATATAATTGATTGTTGTGGTTGTGCACCCCGGCTGCCTGTGATAAAATATACTTAACTGATATAGTTATAAATATTTAATCCCCCTGGGAGGTAACATTATGAGCGAAAGTAACCTGAACGAAAAAGCCTTAAACTTAAAAACCCTGGTAGAATACCAGGACGGATCGATTGTCAGCAAGGAAGTGATGAAAAAAGATACAGGCTCGGTTACCCTGTTCGCATTTGACCAGGGCCAGGGATTAAGCGAACATACCGCTACCTTTGATGCCATGGTCTGCATCCTGGACGGTAGAGCGGAGGTAATTATCTCCGGGCAGCCCTACCAGGTGCGTGAAGGTGAAATGATCATCATGCCGGCCGACAAACCGCATGCCCTTAAAGCCAACGAGCGTTTTAAAATGATGCTGGTGATGATCCGGTCCTGAGTGTTTTTTGCCCGGCTGGAGTAATAATTTTTCCGCAAAAATTCTTTTACTGGAGGTTAGATCAATGTCTTTTAAAGTAAATGATAATGTGACCTGGGTCGGAAAAATTGACTGGGAACTGCGCAAGTTCCACGGAGAAGAGCTGAGCACCCACAAGGGGACCAGCTATAACTCCTACCTGGTCAGGGGCAGCGAAAAGACCGTCTTAATCGACACGGTCTGGAAGCCTTTTGCCGAAGAGTTTGTCAAAAATTTGAAAAAAGAAATTGACTTAAATGAAATCGACTGCATCGTAGCCAACCACGGCGAGGTTGACCACAGCGGCGCTTTGAGAGAACTGCTGCGTGAAATACCGGGCACCCCGGTTTACTGCTCCAAGGCCGCCGTTAAATCCCTAAAAGGCCAGTACCACGAAGACTGGAATTTCCAGACGGTCAAAACCGGGGATAAGCTGAGCCTGGGCGACCGGGAGCTGGTATTCGTAGAAGCAAAAATGCTGCACTGGCCGGACAGCATGTTCTGCTACCTGACCGGCGACAATATTCTCTTTCCCAACGACGCTTTCGGGCAGCACTATGCTTCGGAGCACATGTTTAACGACCTGGTGGACCAGGACGAACTCTACCGGGAAGCGATCAAGTACTACGCCAACATCCTCACCCCCTTCAGCAAGCTGGTCACCGCCAAGATCAAGGAAGTGCTGGACTTAAACCTCCAGGTGGACATGATCTGCCCCAGCCACGGCATCATCTGGCGCCAGGACCCCCTGCAGATAGTCAAAAAGTACCAGGAGTGGGCCAATGCTTACCAGGAAAATCAGGTCACCATTGTGTATGATACCATGTGGGATGGAACCAGGCGGACTGCTGAAGCGATCGCTGCCGGCATCAAGGAAGCTAACCCTGACCTAACGATCAAGCTATATAATGCCGCCCGCTCAGATATTAACGATGTCATTACTGAAATATTTAAATCCAAAGGGGTGGTAGTGGGTTCTCCTACCATCAACAAAGGTATCCTGCACTCTATCTCCGCTTTAATGGAAATAATCAAGGGCTTAAGTTTCCAGCAAAAGAAAGGGTGCGCTTTCGGCTGTTACGGCTGGAGCGGCGAATCGGTCAAGCTGATTACCGGTCTGCTTGAAGAAGCCGGGATTGAGCTGATCAACACCGAAGGCCTGCGCATATCCTGGAACCCGGACGAAGAAGGCGCTGCGGCAGCCAGGACTTACGGGCGGGGGATCGGCACCGCCCTGGCCTGAAGCAGTCCGGGTTTATAAAACAGGCAAAATCTAAACCATGGGGATACGGGTTTAAACCCGGTCCCCTTTTTTAATGGCCCTGCCAGGGCCGGGCATTGGCGATCCCGTTCCAGTAAATATCAAGAAGCTTCTTTAAGCGGTTTTCATCTAAATCGACATCATCAAGGATCACCATTTCACCGATTACCATGTGGTTGAGGGCCAGGAAATAACGGCCGGCCAGATCCGGATCGATATCGGGGCGAATTTCTCCAAGCTTGATCCCTTCCCGGACCAGGCCGGTTATACCCTCCAGCAGTTCCCGGCGCCGCTCAAGAATCCAGGATTGCAGCTCCTTGAGGCTCTGCGGGCGCTCGTTAAAAAGCAGGTGAAGCTTGTTGCGGTTTTCCTTGACCAGGGCGAGGTGGTTAACCACTATCTCTTCCATGGTCTCACGGGCCGAGTTTATTTCCGCCAGATGAGTCTTGAAGAGCTGCAGGTAGGAATCAGCACAGTACGAAAAGCTTTCTTTAAAAAGTTCTTCCTTGCTGGAAAAGTATTCATAAACGGTCCCTTTACCTACTGCAGCCAGCTCTGCAATTTCGGTTATCGTGACCTGGTAAAAATCCTTTTCCAAAAATTTTTCCACAGCTGCAAGCAGGATCTGCTCCCTCTTGGTTCCCGCTTCATTGCTGCGGTGGTTTCCTGCGGGCATTGCCATCTACTCCCTTCCCTTTACCGTATTACCAGCAGAGTTTCCTGGCCGGCAGTGTTAAACAAGAGCAGGATCAGGGCGGCCAGGATCAGGACCAGGACCATGCGCAGAACGATTTTGACCAGGCCGTTTTTCCGCGGGCGGCCGTACTGATCCTCTTCATAATGTTCTTTGCTATGCTTAAACGGTTTCATAAAACGCCTCCCGGCTCCACTCTCCGGAAGCTGCGCATAACCGGTGAACCCTTCTTCGGTGTACCCTGCTTCAAGCGGGCGGTCCCTGGTGACAAGCTTGTATATGGAAGGCACAGCCAAAAGTAGCAGCAGGGTTCCTGTAAACTGGCCGCCGATGATGGCGATGGCCATCGGGGCCTGCAGTTCGGCCCCTTCTCCAATACCGAGGGCCAGCGGGAAAAGCCCCAGGGCAGTGGTGGCCGTGGTCATCAGGATAGGGCGCAAACGTGCTGCCGAGCCCTCAACGATTGCCTGCTTCAGGTCCAGGCCGCGCAGCCTGCGCTGCTGGTTGATATAGTCAACCATGATAATACCGTCGTTAACCAGGATGCCGGATAAAACAATCAGGCCGATCAGGGCGGGAACGCTGATGTTGTTGCCGGTTATCATTAAGGCGATGATCGACCCGGCGTAAGCCAGGGGCAGCGTGCAAATGATTATAAAGGGATGCAGCAGCGATTCAAACTGGGCCGCCATAACCAGGTAAACCAGGAGCATGGCCACAAAGAGGACCAGTTCCAGTTCATCAAGCACCTCGTCCATCATTACGGCGCTGCCGGCCGTGGCAATTTCGTAACCGTCGGGGAGAGCGAGCTCTTCCAGGGCCTCAAAAGCGATAGACTGGGCCGTACCCATATCCAGGTTTCCATACTGGGCCTCGATCTGGCCGATGATCTCCCGGTTTTCCCGCGGAATACTCCGGGGGCCAAAAGATTCTTCCAGCTCGGCAACTTCATTGATGCGCACGTACTCACCGCCAGCCGTGTAAAAGCCGACTTCGCCAAGGTCTTCGATGGTCTTAATCTCACGCTTTTCATAACCGAGGACAATATTCATAATCCCGGTTGAGGTTTCAATCCGGCTTACCGGTATCCCTTCGAGAGATTCCCTGACAGCGCCGGCCACCTGGGCCAGGGTTACCCCCTTTTGCAGGGCTTCGCTGTGATCGAGGCGGACATGAACCTCGGGGCGGTTTTCTTCCAGGGAAGACTGGACATCGGTAAACTGGGGATGATCCGATAAAATTTCGGCAGCCTCCCCCGTGATTTCTATGACCCGCTCCAGGTTGTCGCCCCTGACCACCAGATCCAGGCTGGTTTCCAGCCCGGCAGCATCCAGGACAGTCTGCCTCGAAAAAGTGGTTTGCGCTTCGTAGGGAAGTTTTTCGGCTTCCTGCCTGACCTCCTCGATTACCAGGTCTATACTTCCAAGGTACTCCGGTGCAATATCCACCCTAAGCCGGCCCTGGTTGGAAGAACCGCCGCCGCCAGGCATGCCCATAAACCCGGATCCGCCCACCCGGGTTGAATAGCTGTCCACTTCCTCCCTGCCGGCGATAATGTTTTCCAGTTCAGTTATGTAAGCATCAGTTCTTTCAAGCGTGGTCCCGGGAGGCAGGGTGACATTGATCGAAAAGGACGACTCCTCCGGGTTGGGAAACAGTTCAGTTCCCAGGGTAGTAAAGCCAAAAGCCCCAAAAGCGACAAAAATAAGGGCAAAAATGATCACCCACCAGGGGTGGTCTACAGCCAGCTTAAGGGAGCGGCGGTATAAGGGGAGGCGGGGTATCTTTGAACGCTCTTCCTGCAGATCTCTTTTTCTCTGCAGAGAACGGGAAGCAAGCAGGGGGATCACGGTCAGGGCCATGAACAAAGAAGCCAGGATGGCACACCCTACAGTCAAGGCAAATTCCCAGAACAGCTGGCCGGCCAGACCACTCAGAAAGACCACGGGAAAGAAAACGCTGATCGTGGTCAGGGTAGAAGCAGTGATCGCCCCGGCCACCTCCCGGGCTCCGTTGATGGAAGCTTCGGCTGGATTTTCGCCCAGCTGATAATGACGGTAAATATTTTCACTGACCACGATAGCATTATCAACCAGCATCCCCGCCGCCAGGGCCAGACCGCCCAGGGTCATCAGGTTAATGGTAATGTCCGTAAAATAAAGCAGGGTAAAAGTGGCAATGATCGCTGCAGGAATACTGAGGCCGATAAACATGGTCGTGCGCCAGTTTTTCAAAAACAGGAGCAGGACAATTATAGCCAGGGCGGCCCCGCCGAGCAGCGACCGGGCCAGGTCGGCCAGGGCATGTTCAATTTCTTCAGCCTGGTCAAAGACGGTATTAAACTGCACCTGGGAAAAGTTACCAACGCTTTCTTCGGAAAGCTCATCTAAGGCCTGGCGCACCTGCCGGGCCACGGAGACGGTATTGGCATCGCCTTCTTTTTGAATCATCAGGCCGATGCTGGGCTGCATGTTAAACCGGGAAAAGGAAGTCGGTTCATAGGTGTCCTGCACGATATCGGCCACCATCCCCAGCGATACCGGGACAATGGGAAAATCGTCACCAAGGTCAATACCGGCAAAGGGGTTGCCTCCGCCAACAGACATATTGCCGCCGATCATCCCCGCCGCCAGATCGGTAAGAAGGTCTTCCAGGCCGAGCGAGGCATCATCGAGCCCCCGCCTGGTTTCTCTTTCCAGGTCTGAAAAAAAACTTTCCAGGTCGGGTATGGATATAAGAGGCTCCTGCCGGATATCGGGCCAGTTTTCATGAAAACTGACCAGCAGGTGGTTGGCGCCGGCAGCGGTTATTAGAGGGTGGCGTTCAACCAGCCTCTCCAGGTCGGTTGAATTGAGCTCATAGTTACCCAGGGCAACCGGGTCCAGGGGAATAATAACCCGGTCGTTATCCCAGGCTGCATAATCGATGAGCCAGAGCTGTTCAAGGGTAAGGGGGCCGTCTGCAAGTAGTTCCGAAAAATCCCGGTCCAAATTAACAGGAAGGTTGCCAAGCGAATCCATGGAAAGGACCAGGTGCCTGCTACCAGCCTGATAGGTAATTTCCGGATGCGCGGTAAAGATGCGCATACTGCTTTCCAGGTCTACATCTTCATTGCCGGCAGCTTGATCTGTAACGGGTAAAATAATGCTGCTGCCTGATACAGTGGCGCCGTTGAAATCAAAAATATCATCCCAGTAGAGTTCCCGGACAGGCAGGCTGCCGGAACCGCCTCCACCGCCGGCAAAACCGGTTGCCTGCTCTTCGATGATGCGGTTTAAGTCAATATTGATTTCCTGCCCGATCAGCCTTTCCAGTTCGTCCTGGTCGATTTTAAAGCCGACAATCAGGTCTGATAACATATCCGCTTCTGCGTAGCGGCCCAGGAAACGGAGCCGGACCTGGCGATCCTCGAGATCAATGATCCCGGCCGGCAGGTCCATCAGGCTGGCCCGGAGCACGTTGGCTACCTGCTCAAAAGAGACTTCATATTCGGCCATCTGCCCCGGCTCAGCCCTGACAAATATATCTTCTTCCACCCCGCCCTGGACCTGCACCTCGGCCACGCCAAGGATCGATTCCAGCCTGGGAGCGGCCGTTTCTTTCAACCATTCTGTCAGTCGGGCCGGATCATCGGCCCCCGAGGCTGAAACCTGCATAATCGGCATCAGGGTGGGATCAAACTCAATAATCATGGGCCTCTGGACCTCATCAGGCAGGTTAACCAGGTCCAGGCGCATCCTGACATCCTCACGCAAACTCTTAACGTCGGCGCCCCAGTCAAATAAAACGATGACCAGGGACATATTTTCCTGGGAAATGGAGTTGATACCGGTAACCCCACCGACAGTGGATACGCCTTCCTCAATGGGCCTGGTGACCAGCTCCAGCGATTCCTGGGGAGAACTGCCGGGAAATGCAGTAATCACGGCCAGCACCGGGGCTTCAATGTCCGGCAGCAGGTCGAGTGGGCTCTGGGACAGGCTTACCAGCCCGATCACCAGGATCAAGATTAATATGGCCCCGGTCGCAACGGGGCGTTTAACTGCCAGTCTTGACAGGTTCATTTAACCAGTCTCCTGCAGGGTATCCTGGGGGCGCTGCTTTATTGCTTCCGCAATGTCGTGGTGTTTCTGCAGCTGCTACCAGGCTGTTAAATTTTTCCCCTTGGTTTTTATTTCAAGCTTGCCATGCATATTGAATTATTTGTAATTACTTTAATTATGCCAGCTATTGTTTACCTGTTAGACCAACCGGCCGACCGGTCAGTCGGTCTAAACTATTATAACATAAAATGTTAACATAACAAGTGCAAATGTAAAGTTTGTATTTTCTGACTTGTGACTATTCAGCCTGAGTCGCCAGGAACTGCATAGCACTAAAGGCGAAAATATAGCGTGAATAAGGGCCTGCCGGGGTTCGCTAAGCCTGCGGGTAAGCCAGGGGGACGATTCCATTGTCTCCCCATCGGCCTGCACTGCTCCGTGGGACGCTTGCTCGAGCCGCCCCCGCAGCGCCGCTTAAAGCAGCGCCGCCTTTTCAGAGATCAAGTCCCAGGCTGCACGGACATGCCGCTCTGCCGTGGTCCTCTGGCCAATAGCCATGCGGATGGTGTAGCGGCCTTTTAATGTAGTGTGGGTTAAAAAAACTGTGCCGGCCTCGTTAACCTTTTCCAGCAGGGCGGCATTTAATGAGTTCAACTCCTCCTCGGAAACGCCGTCTTTCCTGTACCGGAAACAGACCAGGCTGAACTGGACCGGGGCCATCAGTTCAAAACGGCTGTCTGCTTCCACCCACTCTTTGAACAGGCCGGCCAGGTGAAGGTGCTCCCGGACCATTTCCTTTAATCCTTCCACCCCGTAAGTGCGGATCACAAACCACAGCTTCAGGGCCCGGAAGCGGCGGCCCAGCTGGATCCCCCAATCCCGGTAATTTTTAACTTCAGCATCCCGCTCGGTTTTCAAATACTCGGGGTGGATTTCGAAAGTACGGACCAGCGCTTCTTCGTCCCTGACAAAGTAAGCGGAGCAGTCGAAGTTAGTCAGCATCCACTTGTGGGGGTTGAAAACAAAGGAGTCAAAGAACTCTGAGCCGTCTAACAGGTGCTTCTTTTCCTCAAGCAGGGCGGCAGTCCCGCCAAAGGCGGCATCAACATGGAACCAGAGGCCGTGGCGGCGGCAGATCGGCCCAATCTCGGCCAGGGGATCGACTGCGGTTGATGAAGTAGTGCCGATGGTGCCGATTACGCAAGCCGGTCCAAACCCGTCATCCCGGTCTTTTTCAATAGCTTTTTCCAGCTCTTCGGGGATCATGGCAAAATTTTGGTCGGTAGGAATATGGCGCAGGTGTTCAATGCCGTAACCGGCAATTTTAACGTCCTTGTCGATACTGGAATGTCCCTCTTCGGAAGTATACACACACAAAGGGCGGCGCAGGCCGCTGCGGTTGGACTCATAATTGGTCGCTTTTTCCCGGGCTGTAAGGAGAGCACAAAGGGTGGCCGTGGAGGCGGTATCCTGGATCACCCCGCTCATCACCTCAGGCAGACCAAGCATGCGGCCGAGCCACTGCATGACCACTTCTTCCAATTCTGCCGCTGCAGGTGAAGTCTGCCAGACCATACACTGCGCCCCAAGGCCGGCGGTTAAAAGCTCGGCCAGCACCGAGGCGGGGCTGTTGTTGGCCGGAAAATAGGCAAACCAGCCCGGATGCTGCCAGTGGGTAATGCCGGGAATAATTATTTCCCGGAAGTCGCTAAATATTTTCTCCATCGGTTCTCCGGACTGAGGGGGCTGATCAGACAAGGCCTCCTTTATTTCACCCGGGTTTACAGTCGAACGGACCGGATATTTTTCTACTTCCTCAAAATAGTCTGCTACCCAGTCGATAAACTCGTAACCATAACGGCGGAATGTTTCTTTATCCATAATCCTCAGGGCCTCCTTATAAGATTATAGGCAGCGGTGCCCGGGTAAGCAAAAAGAGCAGGGTAGAGCATCACCAGGGCGATGCTGCCTTTGAGGTAAAAATCGGCAACCATGAATAGAGCCAATACAACCTGGGCCAGGCGTATACGGCGGGTATCAAGGGCTTCATCACTGTTATCTCCGCTGACCTGCCCCTTCCCGGCCCGGAGAACCAGGACGATAGTAAGAATAGCCAGGGCCAGGGCGGCTATCCCGGTATAAATGCTAAACCCGGGGAAGTAGTAGTGCTGCGGGTAAAAAAAGATGAACATAACTATAAACAGGGCCAGGGAAATAAATGCATACCAGCCATATTTGCGCCCGGCAGGCGCCGGCACATGGAGGATACCGACAAGCCCGAAAGCAGCGGCCGAGAAAGGTAAGGCAATCAAGGTCCCACCGGTAAACAGCACCGCTCCCAGAATAGTGATCAGGGCTGCATCGATAGGTGTAGCCTGAAGCCCGGTCGAGCCGTTGATCAACCTGCCCAGAAGCAGGATAAAAAACAGCGTGGCCAGGGCCGGCGGCCCGTAGAGCAGGAAGGCGGCGAAGGTAAAGGGCAGGGAGATAAAGGCAGACCAGTCATGCACCGGATCTATTTCCCGGCCGATCGCCCAGCTGAGAAAAACAGCAACTGCTGCTGCCCCGGCTGTGCCCAGTGCTTCCAGGAAGGGTACCCCCAGGGCCAGGTGGTATATGAATAATATTGCCAGGACAGCCAGGGTCACGAACACTATGGCCCGGTTGGTAATGTAACAAAAATCAATCGGCCGGCCAAGTGCCGTTATTTTTGTAATTTAAACCCCCTCCTTTTCCATCCAAGCTTATACTTTTCCATACTTACAGGCACAGCCCTAAGATAAAAGAGCCGTTTATCATTCAAGAATAACATTACCAGGTAACACAGGCTGAACAATAACAAAGCTTATATCAAGCTCAAGTGGCCAAAAACCCAAACCAAACCCTTGTTAATTTTTCTGCTCACCCCTGCTGTAAACAATCCTGCCGTTAACCACGGTGAGATCGGCTTTTAAATCCGCTATAGCGGACGGTTCTACTGTAGTTATATCTTCTGAAAGCACCACCAGGTCGGCCAGCTTCCCTTCGGCAATACTGCCTTTTTCGTTTTCTTCGTAGGTACAGTAAGCAGAACCCATAGTATAAATGTAAAGGGCTTCCTGCAGGCTGAGGCACTGGTCGGGGTTCCACCCGCCGGGAGGATTGCCGTACCGGTCCTGCCTGGTTACAGCGGCATGGATTCCTTCCAGGGGCTCGTAAGTCTCCACCGGGCAGTCGGATCCGCCGGCCAACCGGATCCCCCGGTCCATAAAATCTTTCCAGCGGTAGGTCCAGACCGCTCTTTTGGGACCGAGATGCCTGTCTACCAGGATATAATCCGAGGAAATAAAGGAGGGCTGGATATCGGCAATTACTCCCTGGTTTTCAAACCGGTCCAGGATCTTAGGGCCGGCCATCGATGCATGGATAACCCGGAACCGGGGATCGGAGTGCGGGTAACGCCTGGCCGCATCCTGGTATATTTCGAGGACCATCTTTACCGCCGCATCTCCGATAGCATGGACAGCGCACTGCATCCCCTGCCCGGCAGCCATATTGACCAGCTCTTCCACTTCTCCGCGGGCCAGGACAGATACCCCGCAGGTTTCAGAGCTACCCTCGTAAGGAGCAGAAACCAGGGCAGTTTTGCCACCGATAGAGCCATCAGTCAACAGCTTCAGTGGTCCGATCTTAAAATATTGGCCTCCCTGACCGGTGCGGTACCCACGGGCAAGGAAATTGCCAAGCAGGGAGGGTTCCGGCAGGAGGGCTTGCAGGTTCACCCGCAGCGGTAATTCACCGGCCGCCTCAAGTTCGTAGTAAGTATCGATCAGCATCGAGGTACATTCTCCTCCCACGCTGGAAAGATCATCGGTTTGAACCGAGGTCAACCCGGCCGCCAGGAAATCCCCGGCTGCCGACTTAATTAATTTTTTGAGCTTGGCCTTGTCCAGCGGGGGTTGGAGGTTTGTAAGGATGCTCATAGCCTTTTCTTCAAGTAATCCGGTGGGAATTCCCCTGTCATCAACTTCAATCTTACCGCCTTCTACTGAAACCGCTTTCCGGTCTATCCCGGCCGCTTTCAGGGCGGCAGAATTGGCCACCATGACATGGCAGCAGGTGCGCATAATGGCCACGGGGTGATCGGGGGCAGCCCGGTCTAAATCCTGCCGGTTAGGGATACGTTTGTCCCTGAAAAGCGCCTGGTCCCATCCCCAGCCGAGGACCCACTGCCCTTTTCCCACTTTATTATTGCTAACATAAGCCCTGATAGCATCCACTATTTCATCGACCCCCCGGCAGCGGCGCAGGTCTACTTTTTCCGAGGTCAGGGCGTAGCCGACCAGGTGCATGTGGCTGTCGTTAAATCCGGGCAGGAGAGCCCGGCTCCTTAAATCAACCAGGGTGGTATGATCTTCCTGCAGGTTTAAAATATCGGCCGCAGGCCCAAGAGCTTTAATCCGCCCTCCTTCTACCGCCACGGCTTCCACTTCGCCCAACTTTTCTTCCATGGTAATAATCCGGCCGTTATAAAATATCAAATCACTCAAAACCAGTTCCCTCCCCGCTGAAAAATTACAGCTCAAAAAGCTCGCTGTGGATTGCTGCCGGTGTTACGTTTATTTGCTTGAGCTCACTTATCACAGCCCTGCTCATAGCCGGTGGGCCGCAGACATAAAACTCCTTGTTTTCAAGGGTGTCAATGTAATTCATGATCATCGGCCCCTTGATATGGCCTTTTTCTCCCTCCCAGTCGGGCTGATCGGACATGACCGGGATCACCTGCAGGCCGGGCATTTCTTTTTCCATATTTTCCAGCTCCTCGTGAAAGCAGAGGTTCTTCTCGCTGCGGTTGGCCCAGAAGAGAGTGACTTTTTGATCCAGCTTCCGCTCATACATATAGCGAAGCATACTCATGAAAGGTGTAATGCCGATCCCCCCGGCAATGAAAACCGGTTCTTTACCGCTGTAATTAAGAAAGCTAAAGACTCCATAGGGAGCATCGATAAAAGCCCGGTCTCCCACGCTGGTATCTTTAATGGTCATGGTAAAATCACCAAGTTTTTTAGGAGTTATAGAGAGGTGTTCAGCCGTGGGGCTGGAAGAAATGGTAAAAGGATGCGGGGATGAAAGCTGCCCGTCCCTTAAAAGCTGGATGAACATAAACTGCCCCGGTTTATAATCCAACCGGGGGCCTTTAAAGAAAAGGCTCCAGATATCCTCCGCTTCCTGCCGGACCTCGACCACTTCATAGGGACTGCGGCGGACAGAAGCTATTTTTACCAGGCGGTAAACAGCTACGGCCAAAAATAGCAGGCCCAGTAAAACCAGGTAGTAGAAGAGCAGTGATTCGGGTGGGGCATGATAAAGAGCATGGCCCATGGCTACCGGAAACAGGACATAGTTGACCAGGTGAATGTTGCGCCAGGTTTCGTAAGCCAGGCCAATTTTTTTGTAAGTGGAAGCCACCCCGGCTGTCACCATGAAACCAAGCAGGGCCAATACACCGCCCAGGATGAACAGGTCAAGGAAAGTTTCACCGAACTGCTGCAGGCGGAAAGCGATGATCAGCGCCGCATGAAATGTAACCATGATCAGGCCGATGCGGCCAAAAACACGGTGCCGGC